>JBAWAM010000385.1:0-1767 GCA_049589315.1 Myxococcaceae bacterium | reverse complement strand
GTGTCGGTGTACGTGAACCACGGCACCTTCCGCGACGACGTGGGCTACCAGGAGCCCGAGAGCGGCGACGTGCTCCCGGGAATGATCCACGACCCGTACGCCGGCATCGACGCGCGCATCGGTCCCCATCGGATCCACGCCGAGGGCGGCGTGCGCTTCGTGATGGTCGACGATCTCGCGGTGCGCCGGGACGGACACGTCAACTTCGACGTTCAGGCAGGGCTCGACGGCGGCTCGTCGCTGGCCCTGCAGGTCACCCACCTGGAGCGGCTGGAGGTGCTCCCGTTCAACGCCCCCGAATGGCGCGAGGGCACGATCCAGCTCGGCTACCGGAAGCGGCCGCTGTTCGCGGTGAGCGCGATCCTCGACTACACCACCGACGAGAACGCCCCAACGGTCTGGTACCCGGGCGCTTCGGCGGAGTGGCAGTTCACGCCGTCCTCGAACGTGCGCGTGTTCGCCGGTTCGTCGCGCGGAGGCCTGCGCTGCGTTTCAGGCGTGTGCCGGATCTTCCCGCCGTTCTCCGGGGTGAAGGGGTCGCTGACGCTGCGGTACTGAATCAAGTGGGCTGCATTGCACCCTCTTCGCGCTCGGCAGAGGTCACTTCCCAACCGCGGATTGACCAGAGCGCAGGCGCTACAGCGCCCACTCGATCTTCGCCGGCTGCTTACGGAAGACCTCGCGTCCGCCGTGGATGCTGAGCAAAACGTCGGCGTCGTGCTGCACGGCGTCCATGTCGCTGGTGGCATCGAGCACGAGGAAGTTCGCGGCCTTGCCCACATCTACGCCGTAATCTTCGACGCCGAGGTTGCCGGCCGGGTTCACCGTGATGAAGTCCAGGCAGCGGTGCAGGTACTCGCCGGTCAACATGTGCGCGACATGCAGACCAGAGTCGAGGATGCGCAGCGGGTTGCCTTCGCCGACGGGGTACCACGGATCAGAGATGGAGTCCTGGCACAGCGCCACCGGGATGCCCCACTCGGTAAGGGTGCGGATGGGCGCGACGCCGCGCGGAGTTGGCGCGCCGAAGTCGCGGCCCTGAAGCTGGAGGTTCTCATTCGGGCACACGGCGAACCGGACACCTGCGTCGACCAGCTTCGGCAGCAGCCGCGCCATGTAGCCGGGGCTGTAGTACGCCATGGCCACGGCGTGGCTGATGGTGACGCGCCCCTGCATCGAGCGGCTCTTCGCTTCGGCGGCCATGACCTCGACGAACCGCGAATGCGGGTCGTCGATCTCGTCGCAGTGCACGTCGACGAGGGCGCCGTACTTTTCGGCGAGGTCGAAGACGAACTTCAGGGACTCCACGCCGTCCTCGCGCGTCGGCTCCAGGTGCGGGATCCCGCCGACGACGTCTGCGCCTTCGGCCATCGCCCGCTCCATCAGCTCGCGGCCATGGGGGAAGGCGATGATGCCGTTCTGGGGGAAGGCGACGATCTGCAGGTCACACCAGTCGCGGATCTCCTTCTTCACGCCAAGCAGTGCGCCCAGGGCCGTCAGGTCCGGGTCTGTGACGTCCACGTGGGAGCGGATGAAGCCCACGCCATGCGACACCGCCGACCGGGCGGCCGCAACGGCGTTGGAGCGGATCTCGTCCGCGTTGTTCAGGCCTGCGGCCTTGCGGTCCGCCCAGATCTCGATGGCCTCGAACAGCGTCCCCGATTGGTTGATGCGGGGCTTGCCGGCCGTGTTGGCGTAATCCAGGTGAATGTGGGATTCCGCGAACTGGGGGCTCACCAGTCGCCCGTTGGCGTCAAAAACGTCTCT
>JBAWAM010000384.1:0-6107 GCA_049589315.1 Myxococcaceae bacterium | reverse complement strand
CGCCTGGGCCCCGGCGTCGAGGCGCTGTCCGTGTGGCCCTACGCCGTCCCCGGGACCGTGCTGGCGATCGCGCTGATCGTCGCGTTCTCGCGCGACCTGCGCTTCATCGCGTTCGAACGGGTCGCCTTCGTGCTTGCGCTCGCGCACACGTCCTGGCTGCTGCTGATCGCGTACTCCGCCAAGTACCTGGCGCTGGGCGCAAAGAACGCGGACGAGGCGCTGGCCCAGTCCGATCCCTCGCTCGCCGAAGCCGCCCGGGTGAGCGGCGCAGGTCCCGCGCGCGCGTTCTTCGACGCCGTGTTGCCGCTGCTGCGCCCCGCGCTGTTCGCAGCGTTCGTCCTCACCTTCCTCGTCTGCGCGACGGAGATCACCATGTCCGTGCTGCTCGTCCCCGCCGGGACCGACGTCCTCGGGACACTGCTCTTCGAGCTGCAGAGCTATGCAGATCCCTCTGCGGCTTCGGTGCTCGCCTGCGCGTTCGTGCTGCTGGTGCTGCTGTGCCAGGCCGCGCTCGCCGCCGTTCGTCGCCCCGGAGGAGCAGGCTGATGGGCGCCATCGATCTGCAGGGCCTCCGCAAGTCGTGGGGCGAGGTGAACGTGGTTCGAGGGCTGGACCTGACGATCGCGCCCGGCGAGTTCGTGTCGCTGCTCGGGCCGTCCGGCTGCGGGAAGACCACCACCCTCCGGATGATCGCCGGCCTCGAGTTCCCCGATCACGGGCGCATCCTGATCGACGGACGCGAGGTCTTCGGCCCCCGCGTGCGCATCCCGCCCGAGCAGCGCGGGCTCGGGATGGTGTTCCAGAGCTACGCGATCTGGCCGCACCGCACCGTCGAGGCCAACGTGGCCTATCCGCTCCAGCTCCGGCGCACCCCCAAGTCGGAGATCTCCGAACGGGTGCGCGAGGCGCTCCGCTGGGTCCGGCTGGAGGCGCTGGCCACCCGGAGGCCACACGAGCTCTCCGGCGGGCAGCTCCAGCGGGTCGCGCTGGCGCGGGCGCTGGTGGCGAACCCGAAGGTGCTCCTGCTCGACGAACCCCTGTCCAACCTCGACGCCACCTTGCGCGAGGAGTTGCGCGCGGAGATCGCCGCGCTGAGGGCGCGCCTGGGTACCACGATGATCTACGTCACGCACGACCAGACCGAAGCCCTGGCGCTCTCTGATCGGATCGCGGTGATGAACCGCGGCGTGCTCGAGCAGGTCGACGTCCCCGAGCAGCTCTACCGCGAGCCCGCCACCGCCTTCGTCGCCGGCTTCGTGGGTGGCGCGAACCTGCTCACCGGTGAGAAGGACGGTCCCCTCTTCCATTGCGCCGGCGCCTCGTTCGAGCTTCCCGGCGAGCTCGCGGCGCTGCACGGCGCCCGACGCAGCGCGGCGACCCTGGCGGTCCGCCCGGAGGACCTGGAGCTCGTCGAAGACGGAACGCCCCTCTCCCTGTCCGCGCGCCTGTTCCTGGGCCACGCCGCGGAGTACCGCTTCGCGCTCGGTGAGACATTGCTGCGCGCCGTCGGTCCCCTGCGCCAGGCCCGCCCTGGAGACGACCTCCGCGTCCGGATCAAGAGAGCCCGACTGTTTCCCCAGCCATGAACGTCTCCCGCTATGTCGTCCGCATGTCGAGGCCGCATTCACACCGCTTCGAGATCGAGGCGGAGTTCCCGGCCACCGACGGACAGCTCACCGTCGTGCTCCCCGTGTGGACCCCCGGCAGCTACATCGTGCGCGAGTTCTCGAGGCACCTGCAGCAGGTCACCGCGGAGACCTTCGACGGCAGCGCACTCCGGGTCACGCGGGTGGACAAGCGGTCGTTCCGGGTCGAGGCCGACGGCCGCGCGGTGCGCTTCCGCTACAGCGTCTACGCCAACGAGCTGACCGTGCGGACCAGCCACCTCGACGGAGGACACGCCTTCATCAATGGCGCGAACCTCTTCCTCTACGACGAAGGGCGACGTGGCCTGGAGCACCGGGTCCGCATCGAGGCCCCGCACGGGTGGCGGATCTTCTGCGCGCTCGACCGCGAGGAGGAGGAGCTCGTCGCGCCGGACTACGACACCCTGGTCGACTCGCCGATCGAGGTCGGGCCCCACGAGTCGTTCCACCTCCAGGTCGCCGGCGTGCCGCACGAGGTCGTGCTCCACGGCGAACTGCAGCCGGACCGCACCCGGCTGGCGGAGGATCTCAAGCGGGTCTGCGAGACCGCAGCCGCGCTCTTCGGCGGCGTGCCGATGAAGCGCTACGTGTTCATCGTCCACCTGCTGGACAAGGGCCGCGGCGGGCTCGAGCACATGGCGTCCTGCGCGATGGTGTACTCCCGGTTCGGGCTGAACTCAGTGCGGGGATGGGAGGACTTCCTCGCGCTGGCCGCACACGAGTATTTCCACCTGTGGAATGTGAAGCGGATCCGGCCGCGGGCGCTGGTGCCGTACGACTACGGGCAGGAGAACTACACGCGGTCGCTGTGGGCCTTCGAGGGCGGCACCTCGTACTACGACATGCTGCTCTCTCGCCGGGCCGGGGTGATGACGCCCCAGCGATACCTGCTGCGGCTGGGCGAAGCGTTGACGACGCTCCATGGGATCCCGGGCCGCCGCGTGCTCACGGTGGAGGAGGCTTCGCTCCAGGCATGGGTGAAGCACTACCGCCCCGACGAGAACACCCCGAACAGCGCGATCTCGTACTACCTGAAGGGCGAGCTGGTGTGCTGGCTGCTGGACCTGCACATCCGGAGGGCGACCGCGAACCAGAGGAGCCTCGACGACGTCATGCGCCTGCTCTGGCAGCGGTACGGCGACGGGCGCGGCGTTCCGGAGGACGGCATCGAAGCGGCGGCCTCCGAGATCGCCGGGATCGATCTGTCCCGCTTCTTCGAGCAGTCCCTGCGGAGCACCGACGAGCTCGACTACAGCATCCTCTCCCACGTGGGGCTCGAGGCCTGCTTCCGGGTGAAGGAATCTCCCGGCGACAAGGGAGGCACCCCGCCGCGGTCGCGGGAGTCGAAGCCCAGGGGACACCTGGGCGCCAACGTCCGGCAGAGCGGGACCGTGAGCGTCGTCTACGATCACTCGCCTGCCCAGGAGGCGGGCCTGTACACCGACGACGAGGTCATCGCGCTCGACGGGTACAAGGTCGACGGCCCCACGCTCATCAGCCGCTGCGAGGAGCGCGCGCCGGGCGACCGGGTCGTCCTCACCGTCTTCCGACGGGACCGTCTGATGGAGCTCCCCGTGGTGCTGGGGAGGAAGCCCGAGGACGCGGTGTACGTCGCGCGGATCGACGACCCCAGCGATGCACAGAAGGAGGCGTTTGCTGCCTGGATGGGCGTGCGGTGGGAAGCGTGCTGACCGGCGCATTGCCGGGTCTGGCGCTCTGGTGTACGTCTCGGACCATGATCCGCCGAATCCTCCTCGCCTCCTCGCTGGCCTTTTCGCTCGCCGCATGCGGCGGCGGCGGCGGCGAACCCACGGTCCCCGACGCGGGCACCGAGCAACTCGGCTGCACGCCAGACGAACTCGAGGCGCACCTCGCTGTGGTGGTCGTCGACGCGCAGGGCGCGCCCGTCCAGGGCGCCGAAGTGACCGCGAAGAACCTCGGCAGCGGGAAGACGATCAGCGCCAACACCGATGGCGACGGCGTCACCGTGGCGGTGGGGACGAGCATCGGCTCGGGAAGCGTCCAGGTGACCGCGAAGCAGGGCTCCCGGCTGTCGGACACGAAGCAGGCCGAGTTCGACTGCGGCGGTTGCACCTGCACGATCTCGCCGCCAACGATAACCCTGACGATCCCCAACTGACCTCCGCCCCAGATGCCGTCTCTCGAAACCCTGCTGCGTCAATCCGTGCCCGAGCTCCGCGAGCGCTTCCTCGAGCGCGGGATGGCGGTGCCGTCCGGACTGCTCGAAGCGCTGGAGCAGGACCCACGCCAGGGGGCGCGTGAGCTCGCGCGGCGAATCCGGGATCATCGGCGGAAGAACCGGGCGGAAGGTCAGCGCCTGCGCAACCTGCTCAAGTTCGAGACGGAGCTCTGGGAGGCGGGCACCCTGCACATTGCCGGCGTCGACGAAGCCGGGATGGCGCCGCTGGCCGGCCCCGTCGTCGCGGGCGCGGTGATCCTCCGCAAGGGCTATCGCCTGCGCGGCCTGGACGACTCGAAGAAGATCCTCGACGAGGAGAAGCGGGAGGAGCTCGCCGTCCACATCAAGGCCGAGGCCGTCTGCTGGTCCGTCGGCATTGCGAGCGTCGAGGAAGTCGACACGCTGAACATCTACCACGCAGGCCTGCTGGCGATGCGCCGGGCGGTGCAGGGGCTGAGCTGCGTCCCCGAATACCTGCTGGTCGACGCGCGCAAGGTGCCCGAGGTCACCATGCCCCAGCGCGGGATCATCCATGGCGACGCGCTGTCCCTCAGCATCGCGGCCGCGTCGATCATCGCGAAGACCACCCGCGACGCGATGATGATCGAGCTGGATGCGAAATACCCCGGCTACGGGTTCGCACATCACAAGGGCTACCCCACGCCCGCGCACTGCCGCCTGCTCGAGGAGAAGGGCGCGGTGGAGATCCACCGACGCAGCTTCGCGCGCGTGCGCCATGCGCTGGGTCTGGAACCCCTTCAGCTGGAGCTGGACGTGGGAGATGAGAACGCCGCGTGAGCAATGATCACCACATCGAGCAGTGGCTCAGCGCCCAGGGCTTCGGACTCCCCGAAGGTCGCAAGAAGGCCCGGGCCCTGCTCGAGGAGACGAAGCTCACCCGTCCCGGAAAGCAGCGCTTCAGTGACGAGAAGCTTCCGCGAGCGCGGGAGCTCCTGCGCGAGCGGTTCGCCCTTCACTGCAGCGATGCCCAATGCCGAAAGGTTGCGGACGGCTCCGGCCGCGAGCCGGTCCTCTGCGATCCGAAGGCGGCGTGCGAGCACTGCGGTGGGTCGGCGAACGCGCGCGCGGAGACCGCCCTGATCGAGGCCTTTCAGCGCCACCAGGTGAAGCGGCTGGTGATCGTGGGAGGCTCGCCTTCGGTGCGCGAGGAGATCGAGCGGAGCCTCGGAGCGGCGCTGGAGCTGCGGATGATCGACGGCACCGAACGGCGCACCGCCGATCGCGCGAAGAGCGATCTCGAGTGGGCCGACCTCGTCCTCGTGTGGGGCGCCTCCGAGCTCCACCACAAGGTGAGCTGGCTGTACACGCAGGGCCCGGCACAGCACCGTCGGAAAGTCGTCCATGTCGCGCGCCGGGGCGTGGCCGCACTGCTCGCCGCCGGCATCGAACACCTGGACAAGCCCTGACGCCTTGACACTCCGCAAGTCGCGGCGGAAAAGCGGGCCATGAAGCTCTATGGGTATTGGCGGAGCAGCTCCAGTTGGCGCGTGCGGATTGCCCTGAACCTGAAGGGCCTCCGATACGACTTCATCCCGGTGAACCTGGCCGAAGGCGAGCAGCACGCAAACGCCTACCGCGCGATCAACCCCGCCGGCATGGTCCCCATGCTGGAGGTGGAGGAGAGCGGAACCACCGTCCGGCTCGCGCAGTCCATCGCCATCCTCGAGTACCTCGAGGAGCGCCACCCTTCCCCCGCCCTGCTCCCGCAGCACCCCTACCTGCGCGCGCGCACCCGGATGCTGGCCGAGCACATGAACTCGAGCATCCAGCCACTGCACAACCTCAAGGTCCTCCAGTACGTCGAGCAGGTGCTGCACGGCGAACGAAAGGCGTTTGCCGCCCATTGGATCGACGAAGGCCTGCGCTCGCTGCAACAGCTGGCGGATGAGACCGCCGGGACGTGGCTCGTGGGCGAGCACCCGACCTTCGCAGATGCGTGCCTCATCCCGCAGCTCTACGCGGCGCGGCGCTTTGGCGTGGATCTCTCGCCGTACGGCCTGCTGCTCCGGGTCGAGGCGACCGCGAACGAACACCCGGCGTTCGTCGCCGCGCATGCGGACAAGCAGCCCGACGCGAAACGCTAGGCGCGGTGACTGCTCTCCCCAGTCACGATGGCCGAGCCGATCAGGTGCGCCAGGCGAAGTGCCTCGGGGACGTGACCGGTGTCGGTGATCCGCCGCAGCGCCTGCGCGATCTCGTCCGGATCGCCCCCCTGCACCTGGAAGATGAACGGCCCGCGC
>JBAWAM010000383.1:0-3731 GCA_049589315.1 Myxococcaceae bacterium | reverse complement strand
CTGTAGTTGATCAGCGACACGCTCACGCCCCTGCCCGACGGCACCGCCACCGAGAAGTGGTCCTGGTCCTGCGGGCAGATCGCGCCGTCGACCTGGCCGGCGGTGTTGAGCGGCGTCGCGGTCGCGGGCGTGTCGTTCGGCTCCCACCGGTCGTCGTCGCAAGGCGAGCCGCGCGTGGTGAAGAAGTTCACGTCGTACGGCTGGTACGAGTCGGTGGTGGAGATGCCGACGTAATAGGTGTCCGAGGCGGAGGCCACGTAGTCGGCCATCAGCTTGCCGCTGGCCAGGGTGCGCCCGCTCGCGTCCTGCACCACCGTGGTGAACGTGTTCTCGGAGAACGAATCGGCGTCGAGGTTGATGGCGAGCCGATCGCCTCGCGCCAGGGTGAAGGCGTAGTAGTCGAAGTCACCGGGGCACAGGGTCAGCTCGAAGTACTTCTTGTTCGGCGTGAGCGGCCGCGCGGTGGCGCGATCGTTGTTGGGCTCGAACTGATCGGGCTGACAGGCGCGCGGAACGCACCGACCGACGCCGACGTCGCAGCGCTGGTCTTCGCCGCAGGTTTCGTCGGACACGCACGGAGGCGGCTTGTCCACGCACTGGCCGGTGGGCACGTAGCAGACCAGCGGCACGTTGCAGTCGCGATTCTGGTAGCAGCGCGGCGCGGCCCCGCACTTGCCCGCCGCGTCGCACACGAGGCCCACGCCGCAGTCGGCGTCCCGCTCGCACTGTACGCAGACGTCGTTCACGCACCGCTCGCCGCCGAGGCACACGTCCTGTTGGGTCTCCAGGGTGCACCGGGGCACGCACGCGTGGCTGCCTTCGTTGCAGACCTCTCCGGCGCCACAGTCGGCGTCCTCGGCACAGCCGAGGTCCTCTTCGCACACGAGGTTGGTGGTGTTGCACCGCATGTTCGCCGGGCACCCATCGTCGGTGCCGGCGGGACACAGGCGCACGGACTCGGTGTCCCTGCACAGGCCCTGCACGCACCACTGACCGGCGTTGCACTGCTCGTTGCGCTCGCAATCGATCCCCCAACCGGAGCGGAGTGCGCACCGCTGGGTTCCGGCGTCGGCGTCGGCCCGGCACTCCTCCTTCAGCCGGCACTGGCCGGACGACTCGCAGTCGGCGCAGTACTTCTCGGCGGTACAGACCTGGCCGGGATCGCAGTCTTCGCGGACTTCGCAGAAGCCGGGCGCGAGGGTGCCGCCGTCGGGCTCGGTGGTCTGGGACGGCGGGCAGCCGAGGAGGGTCAGGGCGACCATCAACAGCGGGATGCGCAGGGTTTCGTAATTCTGGTTCAAAGTCGTCTCACGGCTCGAGAGGCGTGATGAGGCCGCTGGGCCATTCGAGGTCGGCGACACCCCAGACTTCGCCTTCGTTCCGAAGGGTCTTCTTGAACTCGCCCTTCACCACGCCGAACTGGTAGATGCGCACGGTGATCTCGGTGGCGGGGTCCGGCGCGAAGTGCTTGTCCTTGAACTCGGCGACGATCCGGTAGGTCGCGTCGACCGGGTTCACGTATCCGAAGACTTCAGGCCCGAAGCCGACCGTCGCGTCCTTCTTGAACAGGGGGTTGTCATTGGGATCGCCGACCACGCCCCAGTCGGGAGTCTTGTTCTGGTAGAAGCAGTCGTCCGGCAAGGATCCGACCTGGACCTGCGGCGTCCGCAACACGTGGAGGTCGATGTCCGTCCCGGTGTTGTTCCAGAACATCTCCACCATCAGCTTCTCCGCGGGAGCGGCGACGATGCTCGCACGCGCCGCGGTGAGGTTCTTCGCACCCAGGTTGTCGGTGACGTTCAGCTCGACCACGTACTCGCCCGGCAGTTGGGGATCGAGCGTCATCTCGGTGATCGGCTGATCGTCGGCGGCGAGGGTGGTGGTAGCGCCGAGCGGCTTGGTGCGCAGGGTCCACTTGTACGTGAGCGGCGTGTCGCCGTCGGGGTCGCTCGAACCCATTCCGTCGAGGGTCACCTTCATGCCCGGTGAGCCCACGCCCAGCGGCGCGATGACCGGAAGGGGCGCGCGGTTCACCGAGCCAGTGATGGGGACGGTGATCTCGCGCTGGTCCGGATCGGTTCCCCGGATCCGCACGGTCGCGTTGGCCACGTCCGGCGCCCCCGCCTCGACGGTGTAGCGCACGGTGAGCTGCACCTTTCCGGGCAGCCCGTTGGTGTCGGTGACCGGCACCACCACCGGGGTCTTCACCGAACCGAGGAACTCGAACGCCGGCGAGCTGCCGTCGGCGAAGGCAATCTCCTCCACCACGAGATCGGCGGTCCCCTTCGAGTGGATGGTCAGGGTCTTCACCGCGGAGGTGCCCTCGGCCACCCGACCGAAGTCGAGGCTCGGCGGCTCCACCTCCATGATGGCGCGGGTAGAGCCCTTGCCGACGAGCTTCACCTCGACGGTCGGATGGCTCTGGTCGTCGGTCACCAGCACCAGCGTCGCCTGGTAGTCCTGTTCCAGCAGCGGCAGGAACGCGAGCTCGATGGGGAGCTCCTCGCCCGACCCCACCTCGGTGGGCGCGGACACGATGCGGAAGGGGACGTCCGCCTCGGTGATCGTGACCGACTCGACCCGGAGCGTGCCGCGGCCTACGTTCAGCAGCGTCACCGGGAGCAGCTTCTCGTTGAGGACGGGGACCGCCCCGAAGTCGACCTGCTCCGGAGGTGCGACGAGCTCAGGCCGGATCCGCTGGATCTCGTCACCACCGCACGCCGACAGCGCGACGAGGGCACCTGCCGCAAACCATCCGAGCGCGCTCCGCCTCAAGGCTGCTTGCCCTCCTCGTAATACTGGATGTCGATCTGCGACTTGAGGCCGGGCACCGATTCGCCAGCGAAGAAGATGACGTTCGTCGCGGGCTCGTACTCCCACCCATCCGGACCGCCGTGCTGCGGCGTGCACACCAGCTCCACCGCGTCCGGCGCATTGCCGTCGCACGCGGACCGGTCGACGTTGGCGCAGGGCTTCGTCACATCCTCCGACACGTTGCAGGGATAGCGGATGAAAACCTCGATCGTCTCGACGTTCGGCTTGAGCGTCAGCGCGAACTTCCGCTTCAGGCCCACCGCGTTGGTGGCCAGCTTGCGCAGCGTCGCGGAGAAGTCCGTCTGGCAGATGCTCCCGGTCTCTCCACCGGTCAGCCGGGCCAGCTCCAGGTAGCGGGCGCCGACGGCGACACCGCAGCTGTTGTTGTCAGGGGTGGGAACGATGGCGGCCGGCGTCACCATGCCGTCGTTGCCCACCGAGTTCGACGTCTCGAACGCGCGCCAGTAGTAGCGGAGGTCTTCCGGGGTGCTCTTGTCCTCGTCGTCCGAGACGAAGATCAGATACAGGTACGCGTCCGGACGCATGAACTCGACCGGATGCTGGTCCGGGCAGCTCTGCACGCAGGCCGCGTCGTTGCACTTGAACTTGCAGTCCTCGATCTGCTGGAGCTGCGGGGCGTTCGCCTGGGACTGCCGCTCCAGCGCCATCTGAGCGGCCTTCAACCCCGTTTCGTA
Organism: Myxococcaceae bacterium; assembly: GCA_049589315.1. Classification (GTDB taxonomy): domain Bacteria; phylum Myxococcota; class Myxococcia; order Myxococcales; family Myxococcaceae; genus JBAWAM01. The sequence goes on along the minus strand of JBAWAM010000383.1, from coordinate 222 downwards.
CGGGCTGCCGTTGATGCCGACCCGGATGTTGTTGGCGAATTGTGTCGCCACGTTTCCCGACCGCGGGGTGATGATCTTCGGGGAACCCTTGAACTGCCCCTTGTCGACCGAGGTGTCGGTGGTGGTGACCGCGATCCGGTAATCCACTGCGCCCCGTGTGAAGAGGTCGATGAAGGACTGGAAGTTCCGAGCCAGGTTCTCCTGGTGCGGCGCCATGGACCC
>JBAWAM010000382.1:0-2728 GCA_049589315.1 Myxococcaceae bacterium | reverse complement strand
CCTTGAGCCGGAGGGCTTCCGAGCCATGACGCCATCCGGGATGACCGATCAAGACAGGTATGAGGACCTCATCGCCGAGGTCTCAGGAAGGAGCGGTGCGTCGGCCGAGCTCGCGAAGGAGAGCACGCTTCACGTCCTGTGCGTCCTGGGGGAGTGACTCTCCAGCGGGGCGATGGAGGAGCTCCTGGCCGACGTTCCGCCCGGACTCGCGGAGCAGGTCCGAACGCGTGGCGGGGCCGAACACGACGCCGCCGACTTCGGGCGCGCAGGGTTCTTCCGCCGCGTCGAGCAACGACTGGGCCCGGTCAACGCGGAGGTCCTCGTGAGGGCGGTGTTCGAGGCCGTCGTCGAGCAGCTCCCGAAAGCCACCGCCCAAAAAATAGCCCCTCAGCTCCCGCCGGACCTGCGGGAGTACTGGCATTCGCCCACTGTCATGGAGACGGTCGATCGCTACGGCGTGTTCCTGGCGGATCTCGCGGCGATCGGCGCGCTTCCGGCGGTGATGCTCGCCCGCGCGTCCGAGGCCGTGCTCTGCACGCTGGAGCGTTGCCTCCCGGCAAGTGAGGACCAGGCCCTCTACGCCGAGCTTCCTCCCGGACTCCAGGCGCTGGTCCGGCCCTGCACGCCGCATCAGGAGCGGCCGCCGGAGCGGCTCGACCGGGAGGGATTCCTGCGGGACGTGGGCGAGCACCTGAACATGGACGGAGAGGACTCCGAACACGTGACCCGCGCGGTGCTGGCCGCGGCGCGGAGCCAGCTCACGGAGGCGGAGATCCGCGCCGTGGCGGACAAGCTCCCGCCGGACATCGCAGAGCTGTGGCGAGGAGAGGTCGTTCTCGAACGCTTCGAAAGCAGGCTGTAGTCTTTCCCCTGAATTCTGCTAGCTTGCTCCGTGTTCTACGGATGGCCGCTGTGGAGGGGCCCCGTGGGACGCCCAGGCAGCAGGTGGATCGGTCGATTCCCTGCGCACCGCGTAGGCGTCTACCCCGCTCCGCTGCCTGTCCCAGAATCAATGACCCGCCCGCGGCGAACGCCGCGCGGAGCACGCATGAGCGATACCCCCGACGACAACGATTCCAACATCACCCGCCGCCCTCCCCGGGACGCCCCGCCGCCGAACGCGCGGAACGACGACGACGGAGACGACGGCGACGACGGTGGCGACGACGATGACGAAGGCGGCGAGTCTCCCGAGGCGGGTGGCCAGCAGGCCGGCGCACCGGGTGGCCAGGGCCAGGGCGGGGGTCGCAAGAAGCGCCGGCGTCGCCGGCGTCGCGGAGGAGGCATCCAGTTCACGCCGGAGGGCCAGGCCTACCGGATGGTGACCGGCCCCGACGGGCAGCAGGCGCAGGTCTTCCTCACGCCGCAGGAGCTCGAGCAGCACAAGATGCGCCAGGCGCAGCAGCAGGTACAGCAACCGCGCCCGGGCGGACCGGGGCAGCAGGCCGGTGGTCAGGTGCAGCTCGTGCCCGTCGAAGGCGTGCTCGACACCGACGTGAAGGGCCAGAACGCGTACCTGCGCCAGCTCAAGCGGAACCTGCTCCCCTCGCCCGAGGACGCCGAGCTCCCGAAGAACCTCGTCCAGAAGTTCCGGCTCCGCCCGGGCCAGTACATCAACGGGCTCGCGCAGCCTCGCGGCCCCCGGGCGCTGGTCCAGAAGATCGAGCTCGTCGACGGCAAGCCGTGGGAGCAGATGGTCCGCCACCCGCACTTCGGCGACCTCACCTCGATCGATCCGCACGAGCGGATCAAGCTGGAGCACGGCCACCGGGAGTACGTGACCCGCGTGCTCGACCTGGTCTCGCCCGTCGGCAAGGGGCAGCGCGCGCTGATCGTCGCGCCGCCCAAGACGGGCAAGACGATCATGCTGCAGCGGATTGCCGGCGCGATCACCACGAACCATCCGGACATCCACCTCATGGTGGTGCTCATCGACGAGCGCCCGGAGGAGGTCACCGACATGCGCCGGAGCATCAAGGGCGAGGTGCTCGCCTCCAGCTCCGACCGCCCCTCGGGCGATCACCTCAAGGTGGCGGAACTCGCGGTGGAGCGCGCCCGGCGCCTCGTCGAGGGCGGCAAGGACGTGGTCATCCTGCTCGACTCGATCACCCGTCTCGCCCGCGCCTTCAACAAGGAGGTCGACAGCTCCGGTCGCACCCTCACCGGCGGCGTCGACTCCCGCGCGCTCGAGCGCCCCAAACGCATCTTCGGGTCGGCCCGCGCCACCGAAGAGGCCGGCAGTCTCACCATCATCGGCACCGCCCTGATCGACACCGGCAGCCGGATGGACGAGGTGATCTTCGAGGAGTTCAAGGGCACCGGCAACAGCGAGGTCACCCTGGACCGTCTCCTCGCGGAGAAGCGGATCTTCCCGGCGGTCAACATCCCCCAGTCGGGGACCCGCAAGGAGGAGAAGCTCTTCACCCCGAAGGAGTACGAGAAGGTGAAGAAGCTTCGGCAGATGCTCTTCTCGGTCAAGCCGATCGAGGCGATGGAGGCGCTCGTCAAGCGGCTGGGCCGCTACACCTACAACGACGAGTTCCTCGACGAGCTGTAGGCTTGTAGCATCAGCGCATGATTCAGGGCTCGGGACGGTGCCATTACCACCCGGATCGGCCGGGACTCGGCGTGTGCGTCGAGTGCCGGCACGTGATCTGTCGTGAGTGCACCACGCAGTTCGAAGGCATCAACCGGTGCGCGAGCTGCCTGGACAAGCGGCTCGCCCAGA
>JBAWAM010000381.1:0-2504 GCA_049589315.1 Myxococcaceae bacterium | reverse complement strand
GGCAGCATGAGCGGCGTGGACCTGGACGTCGTGGACCTCACCTCCACGCTGTCGTCGGGGCAGACCTCTGCGTTGATCGAAGCCGTGAGCACCGGGGACGTCTATCTCGTCGGCGGCTTCGTCACTTCGATCGCCACCAGCAAGCCGCTCTTCACGTCGACGCGCAAGACGTTCACCGACTTGAACGGCGGCGCGGTTCAGCCGGGCGACGCCCTCGAGTACACGATCACCACCCAGAATACGGGCTCGGACGCTGCGGTCGAGGTGACGCTCAGCGACGCGCTACCGGTGGGGCTCACCTACGTTCCCGGCTCTCTCCAGGTGAACGCGGGCGCGAACGCGGGCTCCAAGACCGACGGTGCGGGCGACGACCAGGGCGAGTATCGGTTCGCCGACCGAACCCTGGCGGTGCGCCTCGGCATCGGTGCCAACGCAACGCAGGGCGGGACGATGGCCGTCGGGGAGTCGGCGACGGTGACCTTCCGGGTCACGGTGGACGTCGGAGCGTCTGGACGGATCGACAACCAGGCGGTGGTGTCTGCGGGACCGATGTCGTTCCTCTCTGATCCGGACGGCACCGGGGAAGGGCGGCCTACGCCGCTGCTGATCCAGCCGGACACCGCGCTCACCGCGGGCCCACCTGCCATCACGAACGACCCGGCGGCGACCTTCGCGTTCTCCTCGACCTCTTCCGGGGCAGTCTTCGAGTGCAGCCTGGACGCGGCGGCGTTCGCTCCCTGCACGTCCCCGGCGTCCTACAGCGGCCTCGCAGAAGGCCCGCACAGCTTCTCCGTCCGCGCGACGGACGACGTGGGCAATGTCGATCCGACTCCGGCCAACTGGACCTGGACGGTCGACCTCACTGCGCCGCAGCCTCCCGACGTGACCACTCCGGCGCCGGGGACCTTCGTGGCCAGCGCGACCCCGGGGCTCGAAGGCACGGCAGAGCCGGGCACGACGGTGGTGGTGACGGTGGATGGCGTCCAGGTGGGAACGGCCCCCGTCGATGGGAGCGGGCGCTGGACGTTCACGCTGCCGGCGCAGGCTGACGGCGCACACGACGTCGTGGTGGTCAGCAGGGACGCCGCGGGCAACAGCAGCGCGACGCATTCGATCACCATCACGGTGGATACCGCGGCGCCCGCTGCGCCTCTGGTCACCTCGCCGGCGGACGGTGCGCTGCTGGCTCAGGGGAGCTTCGTGGTCACGGGCACTGCCGAGCCGGGCGTCTCCGTCCGGATCGTCCTGGGAGGACAGGTCGTCGGAACGGCGGTGACGAACGCTGCCGGCACCTGGAGTGTGCAGGTCGGCCCACTGGCGGATGGGACCCATGCCCTCTCCGTGTCCTCGACGGACTCTGCAGGCAATGCGAGCGCAGCGCGGACCGTGACGGTCACCGTGGATACCACCGCGCCGGACACATCGATCACCGCAGGTCCGAACTCGCCCGAGCCCTCCGGCGCCGCGGGGTTCGCCTTCGCCGCGACCGATCCGACCGCCTCGTTCGAGTGCAGCCTGGACGGCAGCGCCTGGGCGCCGTGCGATGGGCAGCTCACCTTCACCGACGTTCCGGACGGCGAACACACGCTGCAGGTGAGAGCCGTGGACTCCGTCGGAAACGTCGATGCGAGCCCGGCCGTCTGGACGTGGACCGCCACGCGAGACTCCGATGGCGATGGCGTCTCGGACGCGGAGGAGCTCCAGCAGGGAACCGATCCGAACAGCGCTGACAGCGACGCGGACGGCCTTCCGGATGCGCTCGAGCTTGCGGCCGGGGGGACGGATCCGCGCGACGACGACACCGACGACGACGGACTCCTCGACGGGAACGAGGATGCGGATCACGACGGGCTGGTCGGCCCGGGTGAGACCGACCCGGTGCAGGCCGACAGCGACGGTGATGGATTGACCGATGGCCTGGAGCTGGGACTGACCGCGCCACAGGGCACCGGCACCGACCTCGCGGTCTTCGTGGCGGACGAAGCTCCAGGCACCACGACGGATCCGACAAGGCGGGACACCGATGGTGCCGGCGTGTTCGATGGGTTCGAGGACGACAACCACAACGGCCGCGTGGATGAGGGAGAGACCGACCCACTCAATCCGAACGATGACGCGGACGCGGACGGGGACGGCATCGACAACGACACCGAGCTCGAGATCGGCTCGGATCCGTTCAATCCCGACACCGACGGTGACGGGCGGCCCGATGGGGTCGAAGGCACCGACGACCCGGATGGTGACGGGCTGCCGGACGTGCTCGACCCGGACAGCGACGACGACGGACTCACGGACGGAGAAGAGGACCGGGATCTCGACGGCTCCGTCAATCCGGGTGAGACCGATCCCCGCAAGGCGGATACCGATGGCGACGGGCTCTCCGACAAGGTCGAGGTCGACAACGGAAGGGACCCGCTGCAGCCGCTCGATGGCTATGTGGTCGAGGGCGGCGGGTGTTCTTCGAGCGGCGCCGGAGCGCTGGCGTGGCTCGCGCCGCTGCTGCT
>JBAWAM010000380.1:0-1961 GCA_049589315.1 Myxococcaceae bacterium | reverse complement strand
GCGTTGTCACCGGTGCAGTCGGCGATCACGCCGGGGTTGCGCGCGTCGTCCTCCTTGATCCGGAAGACGATCTTCATCAGGTCGGAGCCGATGTCGGCGATCTTGGTGAAGATGCCGCCGGCGATGCGGAGCACCGACGCGCCCAGCGACTCACCGATGGCGAAGCCGATGAAGCAGACGCCCGCGAGGTCGGCCGGGACCAGCAGGAAGATGAACAGCATGAACAGCAGTTCGACGCTGATCAGCAGCATGCCGATGCTCATGCCCGCTTGAAGCGGAATGGCGTACGTCGGGTAGGGCTTGCCGCGCAGCGATCCGAAGGCCGAGCGCGAGTTGGCGAACGTGTTCACCCGGATGCCGAACCAGGCCACGCCGTAGCTGCCGGCGATGCCGAACAGACTCATCACCAGGATCAGCGCTACCTTGTAGGGCTCCATGTGGCGGAGGACCCCGAAGTAGAAGGTCATGATCGCGCCGATGAGCACCCACAGGATCAGGATCAGCTTGCCCTGCGTGATCAGATACGTGCGACAGGTGGCGTAGATAAGCTCGGAGATCTCCAGCATCGCCCGATGGACCGGGAGCTTCCGGAGGGACATGAACTGCGCCAGTCCGAAGAACAGGCCGACGATGCAGACGCCCACGCCCATCCACAGCAGCGTGCGACCGTCGACCCCTCCCAGCGAAGGAAACGGCACGTCCAGCGGGGGGAGGATGAGATCCGCTTCGCTCGCGTGAGCGACGGACCCGAGCAGCGCGGCGAGCACTGTGGCCAGCCGGTACGGCAGTCGGAACTTCATGGTGACACCCACTCCTCTCGAAAGATGTTCCGAGGGGTTGGCCGCCCGCGATGACGGCGAAACCGTCATGCGAACGCTTCAGCGCAGCCTCGTGCCCGGAGGATGTCCGCGGCAACGCAAGCCTAGGCGCGCTTTTTCGCGATCGGGAAGGACGGATTGCCGCGTCTGTCAAGCACATTGCGACAGGTCAATTGTGCTTCGGCAAACTTTGCGTGGATGTCAGTGGATCGTGACCGATGCCGCGCGATGCAGGGTGCGCCAGCCCACGTCCGCGGAAGAGCCGTAGACAAGATGCGCGGCGAGCGCCTTGACGTGCGAAGAGAGCGGCAACCGGGTGAACGACGGCCCCAGCTTGAGGGCAGGGACCATGACTTCGTCGACGACGAGCCAGAGCGCCGATCCGAACAACACACCGCGCAGGACCGCGGGCATCCGCCACTTCCGCGCGAGCAGGCCGAACAGCGCGCCCTGCGCGGCGCCGAAGCCGTAGTGGACGAACAGGCCGGCCCTCTCGGCCTTTTCACCTTCGAGCCCGATCCCGAGCGGCTCCGCGAGACGCTTCGCCACCAGGGCAGTGGCGCTCAGCTCGAAGCTGCCTTCCTTCTCGAGCTTCTGGGCCTCTTCGCTCTGCGCCTTGCTCACGGCCTTCTGACCGTACGTCATCAGATACGTGCCGAGCGCGCCCGCCGCCGCGCCCGCCAGCACGTCGAAGATCACCGGCGTCGACTTCCTGCTCGAACCCATGCGCAGAAAGTAGAACCCCTCTCCCCGGACAGGGAGAGGGGCTGGGGTGAGGGTCGACGCCGATCGTCTGGCTGCTCGCTACGTGCTCGCGCGCCGTCGCGCGACGCCCGGCAGGAGCACGAGCGCGAACAGCAGGTACATCGAATACCCCTTCGCGCCTTCGCCCGGGCAGCCGCAGTTCGCTGCGTCGTAGTTCTGGTCGCAGGTCGTCGCGCAGGTGGCGGTCGCCCGGTTACAGAGGCCGGTCTGGCACTGGAGGTCACTCGTGCAGGCCTCGCCTGCCGCGACCCTCGTGGTGCAGGTCGGCACCGCGCCGGACCCGTCGCAGTACGACACCGCGTCGCACGCACCGTCGGTGGTGCAGGGCTGGCCCGCAGTCGGAAGCGCCGCGCAGAGATTGGCGGCGCAGGTCAGGCC
>JBAWAM010000379.1:0-1593 GCA_049589315.1 Myxococcaceae bacterium | reverse complement strand
GGCATGGCGCCGACGATCTTGCGCGAGTTGATGAAGAAGGTCGGCGTACCCTCCGCGCCCACGTCATTGCCCGCCTTGCTGTCCGTTTCAACGTAGACCCTGTAGCGGCCGCTCTCGAGCGCCGCGTTGAAGCGGGCGAGATCGAGTCCGGCCTTCTTCGCCCATTTCTCGAGCGACTCAGGATCCAGCTCGCGCTGGTTCTCGAACAGCAGGTCGTGAAACGCCCAGAACTTCCCCTGCTCGTGCGCGGCCATAGACGCTTCCGCTGCGTGCTTCGCGTTCGGGTGGAACGGCAGCGGTTGGTGACGGACGACGATGCGCAGCTTCTTCCCGTACTGCTTCTCGAGCGCCTTCAGCGTGGCCTGGGAGCGGTTGCAGAACGGACACTCGAAGTCGGTCCACATCGTAATGACGACCTTCGCGTTTGCCGGGCCGCGCGAAGGCGCCTCCGCGGGATTCTCGATGTCGACGAAGACCGGCTCTTGTGGAGCTGACTTTGGAACGCGTTCCACACCCTTCGCGATGATCACCTCGTAGAGGGCGGTGGCAGGGACACCGTCCGCACGGACCTTCTCCGCTTCCACGAGCGCAGCTTCGATGAGCTCCCGGAACTTCTCCTCCGGCTGCGCACCGGCCAGCATCCATCCATTGATGAAGAAGGTCGGCGTGCCGTTCGCACCGAGGTCCGCCGCGAGCGACTGGTCCTCGTCGATCACCTTCGCGAGCTTCGGATCCTTCAGATCTCTCCTGAAGCGCTTGAGATTGAGGCCAATCGCCTTCGCATGCGCCTCGAGGTCCGCGTCCTCCAGCTTCGAGTCGGTGTCTGCAAACAGCCGGTCATGCATCTCCCAGAATTTCTGCTGCCGCCCTGCCGCGAGCGCCGCCAATGCCGTCGGTTCGGCGCGCAGGTGGAAGGGCAGGGGGTTGTGCTTCACCACGACGCGCACCTTGTCGCCATACGCCTCCTGGAGCGCCGCGACCGTCCTCTCGGCGCGTTTGCAGAACGGACACTGGTAGTCGGTGAAGGCGACAAGCGTGACGGACGCTTTGGCCGACCCGCGAACGAAGCTGTCTCCGACCGGGACCTTGAACACCTCGCGCGGTGCGGGAGCCTCGGCGGCCGGCTTCGGTGTCGGGGGAAGGCGAACCTGCTCGACGATGGCGGCGGAGTCCTTGCCCTGCCCGGCGAGCTCGGCGGCCTTGCGTGCCAGGGCGGTGGCGTCCCTCACGCACTCCGCCAGGGTTCCATCGCAACCCGGTGCGCGGATGCGTTGAAGCGCGCGCATGAAGTGGAATCGCTGGGCGGGAGAGAGATCCTTCACCCACTCGTGCGGCACGTCCTGAAGGGTGGGCGGCTCCCCGCCGAGTGCGGGGGCGGTGACCAGCGCGGCGGCAAGCAACAGCAGTCGAGGGAACATGGAGCGCCGTCTTACCCCGGACGTCGGTCGCACTCACTCCATGTTCGCCGCCCGTCGTGAGTCGCAGGCATCACTCTGCGCTCGATCAGAGCTGATTGTTCGACGCCCTGGTGCCGATGCCTTGATCGTTCAGCCCCCCGAGCTCACCGCCGTCCCGCAGGTCGTTCTCTTCGAC
>JBAWAM010000378.1:0-4409 GCA_049589315.1 Myxococcaceae bacterium | reverse complement strand
ACGCCCTGTGCTTCGACCCTCACCGGGGTCCCCGAATGCGAGGTCACCCGGGTCGTGCCTGCGTCGTTCACCTCGACGGTGAAGGCGGTGCCCACCGTTTCGCGCTCCGACACCAACTTCCACGCCTCGTCCGCCGCGGCCGCGGCGCGGGCGTATTCGGCCAGGGCGAAGAGCTGTTCGGCCTCGGAGAGCCGGCGCCGGGCCGCCTCGGCCACGGTCCCCGCGTCGGTCTGCAGGACGGCATTGCGCGCCGCCCCCAGCGCGCTCACCGCCCGATCCCGCTCCTCTCCGGGCAGCCGCAGCCTGGTCCCGGCACGGACCGTCCCGGGCGGCAGCTGGTTGAGCGCGCGCAGCTCGACCGCGGCTTTCGCATCCCCGAGCTCCCTTCGCGCGACGTCGACCAGGGTCTCTCCTGCGCGCAGCTCCACCTCGCGCGGCGACGCGCCGGACACGGTCAGCACGAGAATGAGCGCGATGAACGGACTCACTGGAACACGATCTCCCTTCCCGCGCGCACGGTCGCGGAGGGTGTGGTGACAGTAATGGACTGGGTGCGCGGATCCGGGATGCGGGCGTCGATCCGACCGCGGAGCACGGTGACGTCGGCGCCGACCGCCGCGGGCGTCGGACCCTCCTCGGCGATCCCGACCAGGGCATCGTCGCTCATGGCCAGCGCGGAACCGGTGGCGAAGCGGAGCTGGGCGGTGGCGTTCCGCGACGTCCGGACCTTGTCGTTGTCGAACAGCGGCATCCCCTCGATCGCCTGCTGCCAGGCGTCATCCGCGGCGCGCTTCACCGTGACCTCTCCCCGGAGCGCCTGGAGCGTCGCCCGTACGACCGGACCGGGTTTCTCCACGGCGGGGGGGGCCACGTCGGGTGCCCTGGGCGCATCGGAGGTACACGCCGGGACCGGCGCCGCGATCGCCAGGGCAAGCCAGAGCTGTCGCAGCCTCGTCACTCGCGATCCAGTCTATCTCCCGCCCGTTCCAAAAGCGCAGCTTCGCCAACGCTGGCGTCACGTGGCTCAGCCCGGACGGCTGGTCATCAGAGCCGTCTGTGCGCCAGGCACGGAAGATTCCGCCGAACGCGTTCGAGCAGCGCGCGATCCACCGGTGCGACGGCCACACCTTCTCCCTCCGAGGCGCGCGCGATCACCAGCCCCCACGGGTCCACGATCATCGCGTGCCCGTAGGTGCGTCGGTGTTCGGAGTGCTGTCCGAACTGCGCCGGGGCCAGGACGTAGCACTGGTTCTCGATCGCCCGCGCCCGGAGCAGGACCTCCCAGTGGTCCTTTCCGGTCATGAGCGTGAACGCCGCGGGCACGGCCAGGAGCTCACTGCCCTGATCCACGAGCTTCCGGTAGAGCTCCGGAAAGCGCAGGTCGTAGCAGACGGAGAGCCCGAGCCGGCCAGCGGGCGTATCCGCCGAGACGACTTCGGTGCCGGGGGCCACCGCCTCCGACTCCCGGTACCGGGCCCCGTCGCCGACGTCGACGTCGAAGAGGTGGATCTTCCGGTAGACGGCGAGGCGCTCTCCGTCCGGACCCAGCAGCACCGAGGTGTTGAAGAACCGCCCGCCCGGCGCGCCGGTCTCCGGAATGGAGCCGGCCAGCAGCGCGATCCGCCTCTCGCGCGCGACCTCGGCGAGCCGCGACAGGCTGGGGCCGTCAATTGCCTCCGCGGCGGCCGCCCGCTCCTGTTCCGGGCCCATCCAGGAGAAGTTCTCCGGTAGCCCCACGAGCGTGCAGCCCATCGAGGCCGCGCGCTGGATCCACTGGATGGCGGTGTCCACGTTGCGGGCCTTGTCGGCGCCCGAGGTCATCTGGACCGCTGCGATGAGCGTCATGGCCTCCTTTATAGCAACTCGGAATGAAGCAGGCCGCCGCGGCGTTGCACGACCGGCTGCTCATGTGGTACGAGCGGTGCCGACATTTTTCGGTGGTTCAACGAAAAGTGGGCCTTGCGCCCGCTTTTTCTTTTTTGTGGCCTTGGTGATGGCGGAGAACCTGAAGCAGACAGTCGAAGAGAAGGTGCGCTCCCTGGCCGAACCGCTCATCGCGGCGGAGGGTCTGGAGCTCGTTGATCTCGAATACGTCCGCGAGCCGGGTGGCTGGGTGCTCCGCATCTTCATCGACAAGCCGGGCGGCAGAGTGGGGCTGGATGAATGCTCCACCGTCTCGCACGCGCTGGATCCAGCGCTGGATGTAGAGGAGATCATCCCGCAGGAGTACAGCCTCGAGGTCTCCAGCCCGGGGCTCAACCGACCTTTGCGGAAGCCGGAGCACTTCAAGCGCGTCCTGGGGCAGAAGGTGAAGGTGAAGACCTTCGGCCCCATCGGCGAGCCGCCGAGGAAGAACTTCACGGGCGCGCTGCAGGCTGTCGAAACCGACGCCGTCGTGGTGGACGTGGAAGGAGGGGGCGTGTACCGCATCCCCATCCGCGACATTGCGAAGGCCCACCTCGAGTTCGAATTCTAGCTGTACGGAGAAGAAGCAATGTCCAACGGGAGCCTCAATCTCAACCTCGTCCTCGATCAGGTCGCCAAGGACAAGGGCATCGAACGCAGCGTGCTCGTCGCAACCCTCGAGGATGCGATGGAGACGGCTGCCAAGAAGCACTTCGGCCAGGAGCGGAACCTGGAGGCGAAGTACGACCCCGACAAGGGAGTGGTCGAGCTGTTCCAGGCCATCACGGTCGTCGAGCAGGTGACCGACCCCATCCAGGCGGTGAACGAGATCACCCTCGAAGAGGCGCGCCACAAGGGGATGGAGGTCGAGCCCGGCGACGAGCTGGTGTTCCAGATCTTCTACCGCGACGAGGACGCCGCGGAGGCCAAGGCGCAGGACGATCAGTACGGCGACATCCTCAAGCTCCGCACGTTCCGCCGCGGCTTCGGCCGCATCGCCGCGCAGACGGCGAAGCAGGTCATCCTGCAGCGCACGCGCGACGCGGAGCGCGAGAACGTCTACAACGAGTACAAGGACCGCAAGGACGAGGTCATCACCGGCATCGCCCGCAGGTTCGAGCGCGGCAACATCATCGTCGACCTCGGTCGCGCCGAGGCCGTGCTGCCGGTCCGCGAGCAGGTCCCCCGTGAGACCTACCGCCCGGGGGACCGCGTCCAGGCCTACGTGCTCGATGTCCTCCGCGAGTCCAAGGGGCCCCAGATCATCCTCTCCCGCGCTTCGGTGGCCCTGCTCACCAAGCTGTTCGAGATGGAGGTCCCCGAAATCGCCGAGGGCATCGTCGTGATCGAGGCGGCGGCGCGCGAGCCGGGCGGCCGGTCCAAGATCGCCGTCTCCTCGCGCGACCCGGACGTGGATCCGGTCGGCGCCTGCGTCGGCATGAAGGGCAGCCGCGTCCAGGCCGTGGTGCAGGAGCTCCGCGGCGAGAAGATCGACATCGTCCCCTGGGACGAGGACATGGCCCGCTTCGTGTGCGCCGGGCTCGCCCCCGCGGAGGTCTCGCGCGTCATCATCGACGAAGCGAACCACGCGATGGAGCTCATCGTGCCGGACGACCAGCTTTCGCTGGCCATCGGCCGCCGCGGCCAGAACGTGCGACTGGCGGCGCAGCTCACCGGCTGGAAGCTGGACATCAACAGCGAGAGCCGCGTGAAGGAGATGCGCGAGTTCGCCAACAAGTCGCTCGGCGCGCTGCCCGGCGTCTCGGACATGCTGATCGAGACCCTCTACGCCCACGGCTTCCGCCAGGCGAGGGACATCGCCGAAGCGAACCCCGAGGTGCTCGCGCAGATCCCGGGCATCGACGTGGCGAAGATCCCGGCGATGCAGGAGCAGGCCCGGTCGCGGATGGTGGACGACGCCGCCGAGCTGTCCCGCCTCGAGCACGAGCGCGAGCAGGCCCGCCAGGCCGAGCTCCGCCGCCATCCGGACGAGCTGACCCAGCAGGAGCGGCTCGCCCGCGTCCGGGGGGTCGGCGAGAAGACGATCGAGCAGTTCGCCGCTTCCGGCTATTTGACGGTAGAGGACATTGCCAACGAGAAGGACATCCAGAAGCTGGGAGAGGTCCCTGGGCTTGGCATCAAGAAGGCGCGGCAGGTGAAGAGCGCCGCCGAGAGTTATCTACTGGAAGAGGCAAAGCTGCGGGCGGAGTTGAACGCAGAGCGGGGAATCCGGACGCCTCCCCCGCCTGCCACTGAGGGCGGGGAAGCGAAGGCCGAGGCCTGAGTGTTCTCTGCTCACACCCCCGAACGCACCTGCATCGGGTGCGGGCGAAAGCAGCCGAAGGGGGCGCTGGTGCGTATGGTCATCGATGCGGAGGGACATCCCCGCATCGACAAGGACCAACGGGCGCACGGGCGAGGTGCGTACCTGTGCGGTACGGGGTGTCTGAAGGCGGCGCTGAAGCGCAAGTCCTTCGGTAGGGCGTTCCGGGGCAAGGCAGTCC
>JBAWAM010000377.1:0-2019 GCA_049589315.1 Myxococcaceae bacterium | reverse complement strand
TGAGAGCACGGCGGTGCGCACTTGCGGCAGGACCTCTGCGACCACTTGGGAGAGCAATTGTCCGGTCGATTGCTCGATGCCCTTGGCGCCGATCACGAGCGGCTGATCGGTGCGCATGTGAGGGGCAAGCTCATCGGCGATGGCGCGGACCTCCTGTGCCGGTGTCACCATCAGCACGAGGTCGCAGGCGGCGATTTCGTTGAGCCTGGCGGTGGCCTTGATGGCTGGATCGAGCGAGACCCCCGGCAGGTAAAGCGCGTTTCGATGCTGCTGGTTGATCTCGGCGATGGTCTCGGGCTCGTAGGCCCAAAGCATCACGTCGCGGCCGGCGCGGCGCGCGCTGACCGCAAGCGCCGTACCCCAGGCGCCTCCCCCGACAATGCCGACGCTCTGCAGGGTCATGTGACCTATCACTCATGCCATGGTGGATGGGAGCTGCCCCCTTATGCCAGATTTCATCATGCCAGAGCCAAAGGGGAATGATGAAGGATGGAGAACGAAGTCTTGATCGAACGGGCCAAGGCCTTCGCGCAGGCCGTCGCCGCGCAAGCGCCCTGGGCCGAAATCGAGCCGTATTACGCCCCTGATGTCAGCCAAGAAGTTTCCCAACCGGCTTCTGCCCAAGGGCACCGTTCGCAATCTGGAGGCCTTGCGCGAGGCGAGCGCCAAGGGCCGGAAGGTGATCAAAGCGCAGACCATCGAGATCGTGAACGCCGTCTCGTCAGGCCCAATGCGTGGTGCTCGAGGCGATCTGGACCGGCACGCTCGCGGTCGGCTTCGGCACGCTGAAACCCGACGACCAATTGCGCGCCCGTTTCGCCCAAATCTTCGAGTTCAAAGACGGGCTCATCTGGCGCCAGCGCAATTACGATTGCTTCGAGGCTTGGTGATCAGGCCTTCACGCCCGCGCCGATGGCCGGCGCCGCGTCCGGATCGAGCGGCCAGCGGGCGCGGGACGGCGCCGCAAGATCGTCGACGAGCCCGCGGGCGAGCCGCTCCGCCCCTGTCCAGGCGACCATGGCGGCATTGTCGGTGCAGAGATCGACCGGCGGCAGGATCAGGGTGAAACCCTGCTCGGCGGCGACTTCGGCGAGCGCCGCGCGCAAGCGTTGATTGGCGGCAACCCCGCCGGCGACGACGAGTGCCTTCTGTGCATCGGGTCCGACCGCATCGACATAAAGCTCCATGGCGCGCCGCGTGCGGTCGCTGACGACGTCAGCCGCAGCCTCCTGGAAGCTCGCGCAAAGATCGGCGACGTCCTGGTCGCTGATTGGCGCGCGCTTCATCGCCTCGTGGCGAAGCGCGGTCTTGAGTCCCGCGAGCGAAAAATGTGGCTCCGGCCGCCCGTGCATGGGGCGCGGCAAAGCGATGGTTGCGCGGCCCCGCTTGGCGGCCTCCTCCACGGCTGGACCGCCGGGATAGTCGAGGCCGAGCAGCTTTGCCGCCTTGTCGAAGGCCTCGCCAAGCGCATCGTCCAAGGTGGTGCCGAGGCGCGTGTATTGGCCGACCTCCTTGACGATGAGAAGCTGCGTGTGACCGCCCGAGACGAGCAGCAAGAGATAGGGAAATTGCAAGCCATGGGTGAGGCCCGGTGTGAGCGCGTGCGCTTCGAGATGGTTCACGGCGATGAAGGGCAGCCCGCGCGCAAGCGCAATGGCCTTGCCGGTGGTAACGCCGACGATCAGCCCGCCGATCAGCCCAGGCCCAGCGGTTGCGGCGACGCCGTCGATGCCGTCGAAGCCGAGACGGGCTTCGGTCAGCGCCTCGGCGATCAGGACATCGAGCAGCTCGACATGGGCGCGCGCCGCGATCTCCGGCACGACGCCGCCGAACGCGGCGTGCAGCGCAAGCTGCGAGCGCACCACATTGGCGAGGATGACGCCCTCGCCGCTTGTCTCACGCCGCACCAAGGCGGCGGCTGTCTCGTCGCAGCTCGTCTCGATGCCAAGCACGACGAGGTCGCGCGGGTTTGGAGTAGCCATGATGCTTCTTTACAGGGTAAGACCTGGGCGATTGAAG
>JBAWAM010000376.1:0-4472 GCA_049589315.1 Myxococcaceae bacterium | reverse complement strand
AACGAGGCCTTTACCCTGGTGGCTGCCGGGGTCGACGCCGCATCGCCGATGACCGCGACCGCCGAGCTGAAGGTCCGCCCGGTCCTGGAGTCCTTCGCCGCCACCCCGCAGGCAGCAAAGCCGGGCGAGACGATCACCTTCACCTGGAAGACCCGCGGCGCGAGCGAGGTCACGATCAGCGAGAGCACGTTCCAGACGCTGACGACCGTCACCACCCCGTCGGAGACCGACCAGGGAAGCTGGGAGTGGACCGTCCCCGACAAGCTCCCGAACGGGAAGGACCCGCTGGTCGGCCAGCCCCTGCACTTCACCCTCACGGTGAAGTCGGTCAACCCGGCGCTCTCGACGTCCGTATCGCTCGACGGCTTCATGGGTGAAGGCCCGGCCATCCTCGAGTTCACCGCCCCCGAGGCGGTCAGCCAGGACGAGAGGTTCACGCTCCAGTGGAAGACCCTGAACGGCAACCGCCTCCAGCTCCGGGCCAACGGCGATCTCATCTACGAGCCGATCATCGGCGACTCGAACAAGGTGGCGGCCGGCTCGGTCGAGCTGGTCGCGCCGCCTGCAAACACGGACTTCGAGCTAACGGTGTGGGGTCACGGCGACGTACGGACGGTCCAGTCCCGGGCCGTGCGCGTGGTGAAGCCGCCCTCGATCACGACCTTCAACGTGCCCGTGTCGATCAACAACGTGGGCGACGCTGCGGCGATCAGCTGGACCACGGCCGACGCGGTGACCGCGGTCGTCCGGGTGAAGAACGGGCCCTCGGTCTACGCCACCCGCACCCTCGCAGAGGCCGCCGCGGGAAACACCTCGGTCTATCCGGGCCTGTCGGCCACGATCGTGCTGGAGGCCTTCAACGAGGCAGGCGACGTCGCCCGCGAAGAGCGGACGATCACGGTGAACACCCCGGCCGTGATGAGCGCGCAGCCGGGCGCCTCGACGCCGGGACAGTCGGTGGCGGTGACCTGGGACCTGCAGGGGACCCCGCTGACCAGGCTGGTGGGAGATCCCGGGCAGTTGCCGCTCAAGAACAACCCGATCACCGACTTCTACGAGTTGGAGAACCACGTCGAGGCGCGCAAGGTCGCCTTCGACAGCCCGGAGGAGGGCATCGAAAAGCTCGAGGTCCCGACCGGCTTCCGCTACCCGCTTCCGGGTGCGCTGAGCGAAACCTTCTACGTGTCGGTCAACGGGTTCCTGAGCTTCACCGATTCCGGTGCGCAGCCCACGAACGCGACGCTCACCGCCGCCGGAGCGGCGGTTCCCTCGCTGGTCGCCCCGTTCTGGGACGACCTCAAGCTGGGCGCCGCGGGCGAGGTCCTCTACCTGGTGGAGGGCAACTTCCCGCGTCGGCTGATCGTTCAGTGGAACAAGGTGGAGAAGGCGCGCAGCGACGACGCGCTGCCCAGCGAGCTCACCTTCCAGGTCCAGCTCTGGGAGACCGGTGAGCTCCGGTTCGCCTACAAGACCCTGGTCGGAGACGGCGCCGCGGGCGACAGCGCGTCGGTCGGCTGGCGCAAGGACGAGTCGCTCGCCCAGGAGTTCTCCTTCGATCAGCCCCTCCTCGCTGCGCAGGACGAACTCGTCTTCCTCAACAGCGGTCGGATGACCGGAGACTACGCCGCCGTGGTCGCTCAGTCCTCGGCGCTGACCCTGGTGGGACAGCTCTCCAACAACGCCCTGGTGGTGTTCCCCGCACCGGTGAACGTGGTGAAGCCGGGCTCGGTGGTGATCAACGAGGTGATGCCTCTCGGAGATCCCACCGCCACGAAGGGCCAGTGGGTCGAGCTCCTCAACGTCTCTGACCAGGACGTGGACCTGACCGGGACCTTCCTCACCTCGACCACGACCATGACGAGCTGGCAGCTCCCGTCCGGGCTGGTGCTCGCGCCGGACGAAATCATCGTCCTGGGTGAGAGCACGGTCGCCTCGGAGAACGGCGACACTCCGGTCGACCTGGCCTGGTCCGGGCTGACCTTCGACACCGAAACCGGAGACACCGTCCAGCTCACGGCGGTGCAGCCGGTCGCCGAGAAGACCTGGCTCGCCGCCGACCTCGTGGCTGGGCGCTCCATCCAGCACGAGCGCGCCATCGGCACCGACGCCAAACCGCTCCCCTGCGAAACCACCCGGCCCTACTCTCCCAGCGGCGCGCTCGGCACGCCCGGCGCCGAGAACGAGAGCTGCTTCGAGTACCTGCTCAGCCGGATCCCGGTCGCCTTCGAGGACATCCACTCCACGGGCTCGCCGCTGTTCGTTCCCATGGAGAACATGGACAGCCGGTACGCGGTCGTCGACCTGAGCAGCGCGCCGTTCACCTGGTTCGGCCAGCCGAAGGCAGTGGCGACGGTGAGCGCCAACGGCTGGATCGCCTTCGAGGCGATCGCCAACTACTACTCCAGCAACGAGAGCAGGCCCAGCCCCACCAACACGCCGGTGGGAGCGCTCGCCGTCTTCTGGGATGACCTCGAAAACAAGAACGGCCTCCCCGGCGCCAACGTCTATGTCGAGCGGCGTGAAGCCTCCGGGTCCACGCCCGCCCGTTGGATCGTCCAATGGGAGGACTTCACCCACTGGGGTACGACCGCTCCCGAGGACACGCTGCAGTTCCAGGCGAAGCTCTTCGACGACGGTGTCGTCGAGCTGCACTACGCGACGATGATCAGCGGCTACTCGATCAACTACGCCGCTGGGACGAACGCGACCATCTGGATCGAGCGCCCGACGGGTGAGGCGGCGCTGCCCGTCGGCATCAACAAGGCGGTGATCTCCCCGAACACGGCCTACCGCTTCATGCCGAACCCGTAGGAGGCGCGCACGTGATCGGCTCCAGCCATTCCAGAAATCCCTCGAGAGGTCCTGTGATGCATCGTTCATCCCTCGTGGTTGCAGTGTTGGGAGCGGTCGTGATGATCGGCTGCCCGCCTGCGCCGAAGCCACCCGATCCGGTGCCGCCGGCGCCCCAGATCGTGGCGTTCTCCGCGTCCGCCAACGAAGTGCCGGCCGGAACGACCGTCACGCTCCAATGGGAGACGCGTGACGCGACGTCGGTATCGGTCTCGGACGCGACCACGGGGCCCGTCCCGGGCGTCGACGCGGCCCAGACCGCCGGCTCCGTATCGGTGGAGGTCGACCAGACCACGCTGTTCATCCTGACCGCCCGGAACGACCGGGGCGTGCGCGAGAGCGCGGTCCTGCAGGTCTCGGTGCAGGAGGGCCCGGCCAGGGTCCTCTTCGTTGCCACCCCGGGTCAGATCGCCGCTGGCGAGTCGTCCGTGCTCGCGTGGTCTGCCCCCGGCGCAAAGGAGGTCGCGATCGAGGACGCGGGCGGGAACCCGCTCGACCTGGGAGCGCAGTTCGACACCGGGTCGGTGAAGGTGTCTCCCTTGGCGACGACGGCCTACCGCCTGACCGTGGACGGCGACGAGTACGAGGCGCAGGTCGATGTGAGTCCCCGCATTTCGCTCTTCGCCGCCACGCCCGACGCTGCGACCCTGGGCCAACCCCTGACGCTCTCCTGGCGGACCTCGGGCGCATCGAAGCTCGCGATCAGCCTGGCCGGCACCGGCGAAATCCACACGGAAGCGGACGCGTCGAAGCTCGCCGATGGCAGCTTCGACTTCCCCCTCCCCTCCAGACTCGAAGGGGCTTCCGTCCTGACGTTCACCCTGAGGGTGGAGGGCGCCTCTGCCGAGAGCGCCACCGAGCAGAAGCTCACTGTGTACGTCGAGGGCTACCCGGCGATCACCGAGTTCCAGGTGCCCGAGTACGCGCGTGAGGGCCAGACCTTCACGATCGCCTGGAAGACCCAGGCGGCCCACTCCGTCGAGCTCCTCCGCGACGGCCTGGCGATCTATCGAAGCCCGGACCTCGCCACGGCATCCGCAGGATCGGTCGAGCTGGTCACCCCGGCTGCCGATGAGAAGTACCAGCTTCGCGCGATCCACGGCCGTGGCGGCGAAGCGCTCTCGACCATCGAGAACGTGAACCCTGTGGGTGCCCCGACGGTGCTGACATTCGAATCCGCGCCGGCGAACATCGCCAACGGAGGCGACCTGGTCACCCTCACCTGGAATGTCCCCAACGCCCGGAACCTCCGCGTGCGCGTCAAGGACTCGATCCTCGTGGCGGAACGGACCGGGCCGACCGCAGAGACCGGCACGGTCCAAGTCTACCCGAACGCGGACACCGAGTGGGTGATCGAGGCCGACAACGGGCTCGGCGAAGCCATCGAGGTGGAATCGAGTTTCAGCGCCGTGGCCACGCCAGCCCGCTTCGTCTACTCGCCGGACATGGCCATGCCGGTGGGAACGCCGGTGACCCTCACCGCGACGACCATCAACGGCTCCGGCCCGGTGAGCGGACTGCCGCATTCGAACGTCCTCCACAACGCGCCGGGAGAGGCGTTCATCGACATCTCCGAGACCGGCGTGGACATCGGCACTTCCACCGACTCCACCACGAAGGAG
>JBAWAM010000375.1:0-3214 GCA_049589315.1 Myxococcaceae bacterium | reverse complement strand
TGTTCGACCCAGGGCATGTCGATGGCCAGCTTCCTCATCGCAGCGCCGCCGTCTGGGGTAGAAGCAGGTCGACGAAGCGCTCCGCCGTGGGCTGCGGCTCGTGATTCGCGAGCCCTGGTCGTTCGTTCGCTTCGACGATGACGTGCTGCTCTCCGTCCACCCGTGGAACGAGGAAGTCCAGTCCAACCACGGGGATGTTGATCGCCCGGGCTGCCTGGACCGCGGCTTCGGCGAGCGTCGGATGCAGTTGATCGGTGACGTCGTGGATGGTCCCACCGGTGTGCAGGTTGGCCGTCCTTCGCACCTTGATCTGGACGCCGCTCGGAAGGACCTCGTCGAGCGAATGCCCCTCCGCCCGGACACATCGCTCTGTCTCGAGGTCTATCGGGATTCGGCTCTCGCCCCCGGTCGCCGCCTCGCGCCGACGGCTCTGCATCTCGATCAGGTGACGCACCGTGCTCCGCCCGTCGCCAATCACTGTCGCCGGGACCCGGGTCGCTGCGGCGACCACCTTGAAGTCGATGACGATGATGCGGAGGTCGACGCCGTCGACGAATTCTTCGAGCACGACGTCCTTGTCCACGCGTCGGGCCGCGGTGATCGCGGCGTCCAGGTCCTCGGGCGTCCGGACGTCCACTGCGATCCCCGCGCCCTGCTCACCGCGCGCCGGCTTCACCACCACCCGGCGATGGCATCGGAGAAACTCCTCGTTCTCCTTGCGTGAGGCGGCAGCAGTCTGCTCGGCGACGCTCAGCCCCGCCTTCGCCAGCAGTCGGCTGGTGACGCGTTTGTCGTCGCAGCGGCTCATCGCCACCGCGGAGGTGAGCTCGCTCAGCGACTCGCGGCAGACAATCGAGCGGCCCCCGAAGGACAAACAGAAGTAGCCCTCGTCCGCATCCAGGACCTCGACGGCGATCCCGCGCCGGCGCGCCTCCTTCACGATGATCGTCGCGTACGGATTGAGCTTCTCCTCGGGCGCTGCGGCGATGAACAGCGGCTCGTTGATCGGGTTCTTCCGCTTCAGACAGAAGACCGGCACCCGCTGGAACCGGAGTTTCTCGTAGAGCGCGATGGCGTTCCGATTGTCGTGCAGCACCGACAAATCCATGAACAGCCGGCCCCGGGCGAGGAGGTGCTCGGCGAGATGCCGAACCAATGCCTGACCCACTCCGGGATGTAGGGCCTGCGGATCCACCGCAAGACACCACAGACTCGAGCCACCTTCGGGGTCTTCGAAGGCGTGGACGTGATCCACGCCGGTGACGGTGCCGATCACCTCCCCGGAGGCTTCATCCACGGCGAGCAGATAGGAGATCACCCGGGAGTTTCGCTGCTCCCACACGATCTCCGGATCGGCGCTCACCATCCCCCGGGCCTGGTAGATGCGGTTCATCGCGGAGATGTCCGCTTCGGAGGTCAGGCGGCGGATGTGGAAGCCGCACGGGCGGAGTCGTCCGACCCGGTACCTGTCCAACCAGAGCCGGTAGGTGTGGGAGGGGTCGAGGAACAGATCCTGTGGCGCCATCGACAGCACCACGTGCGGGTCACGGAGATAGAGCGCGATGTCCCGCTGGCCGGGCTTCTCCTCGAGCAGCTCCTTCGCAAGTACCTCGTTCTCCAGGAAAGTGTGGGCGAACACCAGCCGGCCCCAGCCGCACTGGACGGACACGTTGTTTCGGAGGACGTCAGCGGCCTGCCCCTCCGGCTTCCGCCAATTGAGGAGCGAGGGCGCGTTGTTCCGGTCCAGCCGCGGATCGATGGCGATGCGTGAATTAGAGGCCATGGGTCTGCAACCAGAGTTCGAGGAGTGCGAGTTGCCAGAGCTTGGAGCCGCGCAGGGGCGTGATGTGCTCCTCCGGCGCGCGCATCAGCGTGGCGACGTAGTCGGACTGGAACAGTGAGCGCTGGCGGGCACGTGGATCGGACAGCGTCTCCTGCACCAGTTCGAGGAAGGGGCCGCGTAGGTACTTGAGCGCAGGGACCGGGAAGTACCCCTTGGGACGATCGATCACCTCGTGGGGAATGACCGCCCGGGCCGCCTCCTTGAGGATGTACTTGCCGCCATCGCGGACCTTCAGCTCCGGGGGAATGCGCGCCGCGAGCTCGACCAACTCGTGATCGAGGAACGGCACCCGGGCCTCCAGCCCGAACGCCATGGTCATGTTGTCCACGCGCTTCACCGGGTCGTCGACCAGCATGACCGTGGAGTCCAGACGCAGGGCCTTGTCCACCGCCCGGTCCGCGCCCGGAAGCGCGAAATGCCGCTCCACGAAGGCGCGACTGACGTCACCCTGGACGAAGCGGGGATGCACCGTCCGGGCGAATTCGTCGTGGTCGCGATCGAAGAAGACCCGGGCGTAATCGGCGACGGGGCTCCGGCTCTCCATCATCGGCGGATACCAGTGATAGCCGGCGAAGATCTCGTCGGCGCCCTGCCCGCTCTGGACCACCTTCACGTGACGGGCCACCGCCTCGGAGAGCAGATAGAAGCCGATGTTGTCGTGACTCACCATCGGCTCGCTCATCGCCTTCACGCACGCACGCAGCGACGGGAGCGCGCTCGTCGAGTCGATGAACAGCTTCTCGTGCGTCGTCCCGAACCGGTCGACGATGACGTCCGAGTACTTGAACTCGTCGCCGGCCTCGCCGTTCACCGTCTCGAAGCCGATCGAGAAGGTGCGAAGCCCGGTCGAACGTCGTTCGGCGATGAGGCCGACGATCAGGCTGGAGTCGAGCCCGCCCGAGAGCAGGACGCCCACCGGAACGTCGGCGACCAGCCGGCGGTCGACCGCCCGGCGAAGCGTGGAGAGCACGAGCTCCTTCCAGTCCTCTTCGGTCCGCTCAAGGTCGCCCGGCTTCGGCCCGAACTCCGGTGCCCAGTATCGGGTCTCGGTGCGGGCACCATCCGCCTCGAGCGTGAGCACGGTGGCAGGAGGGAGCTTGCGCACGCCGCGCAGCATCGTGTGCGGCGCGGGCACGACCGCGTGGAAGGTGAGGTAGTGGTGAAAGGCGACCGGGTCGATCTCCGTGTCCACCTCACCGGCAGCCAGCAACGCGGGCAGGGTGGAGGCGAAGCGGAAGCGCCCCGGCGTCTCCGAGTAGTAGAGCGGTTTGATCCCCAGGCGGTCGCGCCCGAGGACCAGGCGGCCCGTGTCGCGCTCGCGGAGGACGAACGCGAACATCCCCTGCAGGCGCTCGACGAACGCGGCGCCCC
>JBAWAM010000374.1:0-2412 GCA_049589315.1 Myxococcaceae bacterium | reverse complement strand
GTTCCCCTCGGCGGCGAGGTCCGACACCGAGGACACCCCGGGCACTTCCACGCCGAGCTCGCGCGCCACCGTGCGAAGGCGGCCGTACACCTCAGGCGTCGCGGAGAAGCTGTCGAGCAGGGTGCGTACCCCCAGGTAGTCCTGTGGATCCGACTGGTAGAGCGACTCCGCCACCACCGCGCGAACGGCCGGGTCCGTCTCACTTCGCCAGGCCGTCCGGAGGAACGAGATGTTCCGCTTATCGGACTGCTTTCCGAGCGCGAGATACGTGCGGATCCGCGTCTTCATTTCGTCCACGGATCCGGCGCGGGTCTCGTCGGTCATCAACCCCGCCACCGCGCGCGAAGGTCCCTCGCGCGAGCCGGCCGCGGCCACCGCCGCGCCCACAGCGTCGATCCCCTTGATCACGTATCCAACGCGACCCGGGTAGTCGTTCACCATCATCGAGAAGGCGAACCGCTCACCGCCGACCGCGATCACGTATCCCGACAGCGCCGAGACATTCTCCAGCGTTCCCGTCTTCGCGCGCAGGCGACCGACCGCGTCCGAGCCCTCGAACCGATACCGGAGCGTCCCGTCCTTCCCTGCGATCCCGAGCGACGACAGGTACTCCGGCGCGGTCGGGAACTGGCGGAACATGAAGAGCAGGAGCTTGTCGAGCTGCGCGGCGGAGAAGCGGTTCGTGTCGTTGAGCCCCGAGCCGTTCTTCATCACATACGAGCCGCGGGGGATGCCCACTTCACGCGCGAGGAACTCCTCGACCACTTCGATGCCCCGCGCAGTGGAGCCCGGCGGGCCCTTCACCTCGGCCGCCAGCGTCTTGATCAGCTGCTCGGCGGTGAAGTTCGAGGAGAGCTTGTTGAGCCGCTTCAGCACCACGTCCAGCGTGTCCGACTGCGCCACGTGGAGCAGCTTCGCGTCCTGCGGAACCGTCCCCAGCTTCACCTTCCCGCGGACCTTCACGCCGCGCATCGCCAACAGCGACTTCAGCGAGTGCCCGAAGTACATCGGCGGGTTGCCGATCTTCTTCCACACCGACCAGGTGCCGGAGCCCGCCGGGACATAGCCTCGAACGGCGATCTTCTGCTTGTCCCCCGCCGCATCCGAGCTCACCGAGAACCGGCGTCGCCGCCCGTTCGACGTGGAAATGCTCGATTCGATCGAGAAGAAGTCACTGGGCGGCTCGACCGCGACCGTCGCCTTCGCGCCGGGACCATCCCCCGCGCGCACGTAGATGCCGACCGCGTTCCAGTTCAAGGACACCGCGCCCGTCGGCGACATATACGACCGGTCCGAATCCTCCTGATCGTACCCCGGCGCCTCGCGCTCCCCGTCGAACCAGGTGTCGTCGATGACGATGTCGCGAACCTCGCGCACGCCGTTGTGGACCAGCTCGGCGACGATCCCGAAGAGACGCTCGGAGGTGATCGTCGGATCTCCCTTGCCCCGGACGTAGAGGATCTTCGCCTTCCCGTCCTTGAGCGGCGCGTCCGTATAGAACTCCGTCTCGTAACGGAACTCGGAGCCCAGTCGCGCCAGGGCCGCCGCCGCCGTGACCAGCTTCACGTTGGAGGCCGGATTCAGCAGGTCGTCCGCGTGGTGCGCGTAGACGACCTCGCCGGTCTCGAGGCTGGTGACGTGGACGCCCACCCGCGACGACGACAAGGGCGGACGCGCGAGCACGTTCTCGATCGCGTTCTTCAGGGCCTCGCGGTCGGCGAACTGCTGAAGCTTCGTGCCCTCCGCCGCCCAGGTGGTCGACGCAATAACGAGGGTTACGAACGCTGTGGTAGCAGTCCGGCGTGGCAAGGAATCCTCGGCGGCGAGGGGGGAATAAATACGGGCCCATTATGGGAACTGGGCACGGCGCGTAGCAATGTAGGCGGGGCCCCTCATTCTCGTTCGGTTGCCCTGCAAGTCGAGGATTCAAACGTCGCTGGACGAGGACCGTTGGTTGCCCCCCAGCCGCAAGAGCAACTCCTCGCGGCATGTTCGTTGCTGCCGCCGCTCAGCCGCTTCACAATGCCCGCTCCGGTGCGCTTCCCTCCCCTCCTCATCGCAGCAGTCCTGGTCTCCGTGTCCGCGTGCCGCAGTGAGCCGCGGCCGGACGGCATCACCGTGCTGGTGGAGACGCCGCCGGACAGCCTCGACGACCGGATGGCGCTGTCGGCGATCGGGCAGCGCATTTCGCAGCTGATCATGCCCGGGCTGGTCATCTTCAATGACGCCTCGGAGCCGGTGCCGGACCTCGCCGAGTCGTTCCGTGAGCTCGACGCGACCACGCTCGAGTTCGTGCTGCGCGAAGGGCTCACCTTCCACGACGGCCGCCCGCTCACCAGCGCGGACGTCAAGGCGACCTACGACGCGCTGCTCGAGAGGGCGATTCCCTCGCCCAGGGCTGACCGGCTCGAG
>JBAWAM010000373.1:0-1698 GCA_049589315.1 Myxococcaceae bacterium | reverse complement strand
GGAGCGGATGCTCGCGATGATGGGCGAGATCCGGATGGGGGATGTGCGCGACTTCCGCAACTTCATGAGCGCGGTGATCGACGAGAAGGCGTTCGACAAGATCAGCGGCTACTTCGAGGTGGCGAAGAACGACCCGAAGCTGAAGATCCTGGCGGGCGGGGAGGGCGACAAACGCGAAGGCTGGTTCATCAAGCCCACCCTGATCCTCTCCAGCGATCCCAAGGCGCGGCTGATGTGCGAGGAGATCTTCGGGCCGGTGCTCACCGTTTACGTCTACCCGGATGCGAAGTTCGAGGAGACCCTGAAGGTGTGCGACGCGTCGACTCCCTACGCGCTGACGGGCGGCTTCTTCGCGCGCGACCGCCGGGCGATCGAGACCGCCTCGCGCGAGCTGCGGCATGCGGCCGGGAACTTCTACATCAACGACAAGCCCACCGGCGCTGTCGTCGGCCAGCAGCCCTTCGGCGGGAGCCGGGCCTCGGGTACGAACGACAAGGCCGGTTCCGCACTGAACCTGATGCGCTGGGTCTCCCCCCGGACCATCAAGGAGAACTTCGTCCCGCCGACCACGCTGGGCTACCCATTCATGGGGGCCGAGTAGTAAGGTTGGTACTCCAAAGGGGCTGGTGGAGCACAGACACGATGTACAAGAAGTTCTGGCGTGCGCTGTTGCCGCTCATTGCGCTGGCGATCGCATCACCCGTACCCGCCTTCGCGGGTGAGGGCGACGAGGTCTCCTCGACCTCGAAAATCTCCTTTCTTCGCCGGCACTCCTTCTCCCGCGAAGAGGCCCGGGTGCGGCTGCAACAGTTGTTCGACTACTGGAGCCAGGCCTACGGCGTGCAGCGCCGCTGGTACGGTGACACCGCGCGGGTCACCGGTCGGATCATGGGCATCTATTTCGACGCCCGGGTGACCGTGAAGGACGGCGCTGTGGAAGCAGTGGCCTCCGATCCCGGATTCCTGTTCCGGGGCGCGGCGGCGGACTACATCAACTCCAAGCTGCGGAAGTACATGCATCCGACCTACGAGGAGCGGTAGGCCCAGCGACTGAGCTGCGTTCGCCCGGGCTGGAGCCCGTCTCCGGGAGGATGCCTAGCGTTCCGCGGTCGCGAGCCATCCCGTCCGGTCCGACCTCATTCGAATGCGCGTCGGCTTCGGATCGGTCGTGGCCATTTCATCGAGCGGGTAGCTGCTGACGGGTTTCTCCTGAAGAACCATCAGGCGGAGCAGTCGCTCTGCGGTTCCACCCATCGTCTGCGGATCAGAGACGCTCTCCCAGCGTGACACCGTGGCTGGATTGACCCCCATTTTTCCCGCGAACTCGGCCGAGGAGTAACCGAGCCACTTCCGCATGAAGCGAATCTCCTTCGGGATGAGGCGCTCCCGCTTCCTGGCCAGCGCATGGGCGATCCCTTTGTGGAGTTCCTCCATCCGCTCGATGCTGACGACGAAGACACCGCAGTTCGGGCACCGGTAGACGAGCGTGTTCTCGAGAATGACGCCATCCAGACCCGAAGCGTCATACCTGTAGGGCTCCCGACCAGCCTGCATGGCTGCTCCGCACTCTCGGCATTTCCTCACGCGAACACCTCCGGATGCCGATTTGATCTGTAGTCATGGATTGATGTTTCGTCAATCCGGTCGCCGCTAAGTCCTTCGGTCGTACCGAAGGACCGTTACGACCAGCACCGAGTC
>JBAWAM010000372.1:0-5062 GCA_049589315.1 Myxococcaceae bacterium | reverse complement strand
GCGGTGACGAGCCATGGCGCTCGGAACGCCCGTGCGATGACGAGCCCCACGGCGCCGAGCGCGACCCAGTAGCTCGGAAGGTGCGTCCAGGAGGTAGAAGCGCAAGAGGTCCAGGTCTGGCGCGACGCTGCCGAGCACGCCTATCGCCAGCCAGATTCGTGAAGGCTGGCGCAGCCTGCGCTGCAACTGCCGGGTCAGTGCGAGTCCTATGGGCGCATGAGCAATGAACATGCGCGCGCTGCATTGCATGACGCTATCCAGCATCCAGAGAGCCCGAACTTCGGTGCTGGCGCGGTCCGTCGACCACACGCCGCTGTTGTATGTAGGCCCACGGGGCGACTCACTTCGGTCTGAACGCGCCCCTCACGGCCTCTGCGTACTCGGTCATGGCTGCGCGCACGTGCTTCTGCGGCTCTCGATCCTTCGACTGGATCCAGCGGTCGAGGCCAATGAGCATCGCATGCCAGAACCCCTGTCCGACGACCTGGGGGAGGACGTCGGTTGGGCGCTGTCCGGAGCGCCGAGCGAGAAACTCCGTGATGGCCGCCTTCCATGGCTGCCCCGCCACGTGGGCATATGCATCCAGGGACGGATTGCCGCGGATCAGCACGACCTCGGCGCGCAGGATCGGCAGCTCCTCAGGGGCCATGTGCAGGCCTGTCAGCACCGCGTCCACGACCGCTCGGGTCGGGGCCACCCTGCCCGGCGCCCGGTCCAGCGCCGCCTTCAGATCCGTGAGCTGGCGGCTGAAGCGGTTCCAGACGATGTCGGCCTTGGTAGGGAAACAGGCAAAGAGGGTCTTCCGACCGATCCCCGCCTCGAGGGCGACCTGACTCATGGTCACCTGGTCGAACCCGTCCCGAAGGAAGGCCTGGAGCCCGGCCGCCGCCACGTCGTCCTTCCGCACGGTGACCGGCCTGCCGGGCCGCCTCCTCCGGGCACTGCCATCAGGCTGGTCGTTCAAGTCGCAAGGCCTCCGATTCCGGAATATAGATACTCGGTATCCATACTCAGTGTCGTAATCCACCGAGAGAGGCAGATCGTGGCATTTGACTACATCATCGTTGGCGCCGGCGCCGCCGGCTCGGTCCTGGCCAATCGGCTGAGCGAGAATCCCAGCAACTCGGTCCTTGTGCTCGAGGCGGGCGGTTCGGACTGGAACCCCATCACCCTGGTGCCGAAGGGTTTCTACTTCACGATGACCAACCCCCGGTACGTGAAGACATTCGAGACCGAGCCCTTCGGGAAAGGCGTCTCCGAGGCCTGGGCGCGCGGTCGGGTCATCGGCGGGTCGACCACCGTGAATGGCATGGTGTGGAACCGCGGGTGGAAGCAGGACTACGACGCGATCGAGCAGGCCGGCAATCCGGGCTGGGGCTGGGACACCTTCCGCGAGGCCTATCGCGCCATCGAAGACCACCAGCTCGGCGCCTCGGAGATCCGTGGCAAGGACGGCCCGGTCGGCGTCTCGCTGGCCGCGCCTGCCGAGGAGATCAGTGAGGCCTTCATGGCCTCGGCCAGTGCGATGGGCATGCTGCGCGAGGAAGACCTCAACGGAAGCGACAACGAGCGCGTCGGCTACGTCTCCTCCAACATCAAGAATGGCCTGCGCGTCAGTGCGTCGCGCGCCTTCCTGCATCCGGTGAAGCACCGCTCCAACCTCACCATCCTGCAGAACGCCGAGGCCAGCGAAGTCCTCTTCGAAGGCACTCGCGCCGTCGGGGTGCGCGTGCTGCGAAAGGGGACCACCACGGACTACCAGGCCAACAAGGAAGTGATTCTGGCCGGTGGTGCGCTGGACACGCCGCTCTTGCTCGAGCGCTCGGGCATTGGCGATCCCGGCGTTTTGCAGGCTGCGGGCGTGAAGGTTCGGGTTGAGAGCCCGAACGTGGGCAACCGGCTGCTCGAGCACCGCGGCACGAGCTTCCAGTACAGCGCCAAAGGGGCGCCCGGCTACAACACGCTGCTGTCGAATGCCTTCAAGCAGGGCCTGACCGGCGCGAAGTACCTTTTCACGCGCGACGGGGTGATGTCCTTCGGCGGCTACAACGTCCTGTTCTACTTCAAGGCGGATCCCAACTCGGATCGCCCTGACACGCAGGGGTTCTTCACTCCGATCTCGACCGCAGCGGCGTCGCTGACCTCGGCGAAGGTCGCGGTGTCGAAGGATCCGGGAATGATGCTGCTGGTCTATCCGCTGCGTCCGACCAGCGAGGGTTCCATTCACATCACCGGGCCGCGCCCGTCGGACAAGCCTCGCGTGGTGCCGAACTTCCTGGCCACCGAGCACGACCGCAAGCTGACTGCTGCGAGCGCGCAGAAGATCCGCCAGCTCATGTCGAAGTCGGAGATAGGCAAGTACCTGGAGACCGAGACCCTTCCCGGCCCGAGCGTCCGGACCGACGAGCAGTTCATCGAGAATGCCCTGAACAATGGAGGGAGCGGCTACCACACGCTCGGCAGCGCCCGAATGGGGCCGAACGACGACGACGTGGTGGATGCCCGGCTGCGAGTCCGTGGGACCCAGGCGCTGCGCGTCATCGATGCCTCGGTGTTCCCGGCCATGCCGTCGGGCAACAATAACGCTCCGACCCAGGCCCTGGCCTGGCAAGCCGCGAGGCTGGTTCTCGAGGACAACAAATAGCAGAGGCGAACGGCAGGGACGGCTTCGCCTCGTGATGCGGTGCGGCGTACTCGCGGCCCGTCCCGCCACTCGCCGCCTCCTTCGGCCAACTGGTCAGCACGTCTTTGAATCGGCGAAAGGGCTTCAGACCGGACAATCGTCTCCGGTGAGACCGCCGAGTGCCCGCCCCGGCGTCACTGCGGCCCGCTCACGGCGCTGCGCCGCCATCCACGCCGCCATCGGGCGGGCAGTAGCAGGACACCGGCGGTGGCCCGATCGGGCCGCAGGGTGGCCGGCAGGTTTCGGGGTTGTACCCTTCTCCGCCGCACGCAAACCAGCCGCCCGACAACACGCAAAGCATCAGCACCGCTCTGGCCACAACTTCGTGCTGATCGGGTTTGCTCCCGCCGACCAGAAGCAGCTCGAGCCGCTGCTCCGGAAGATGCGTCAGACCTTTCTGGCGACCGCGGCCGAGAATCGATAGGCAAGCCGACCCGGATCAGCTGAGCTCCGTGATGGGAGCTCCGCGATCTCCACCGGGAGCGCTGCAGGCAGTGACCGCCGAGCAGCGCGACGCGAGCCGGCCCGCGTTCAGGTGGCGAGCGTGCAGACCGCCAGCGAGATCCGGCAACGCGCGTAGAAGGACGCGCGCGAGCTGGGCGGATACGCGGCGAGTCGCGCGGGATCACAGATCCACTTCCCGAGCGCAGCGGCCGCCTTCGTCAAACCATCCTCGGTCGCGTCCGCTCCGCGGATCGCGCGCAGCATGACGGGGGCAAGCTCCTCGCCGTCCGCGAAAGCTCCGACCCAGCCTGTCCCGAGGACCAGCACATCGCCCCTCCGGAGCTCCAGCGGCGCCACCTGCCACCTCGCCGGCAGAAAATTTCCCAGCTGGCCACCGTGGAGGCGGAAGAAGGAGGCGAACCGCACCCCGAGATCTGCGTCGGCGGGCGCATCAGCGAGCATGGATCGATCCACGCTCACCTGCCGGACTGAACCTTCTCGCACGAGGTAGGCGCGCTCGAGGCCGCTGTTCACGACGGCCCATCCGTCATCCCCACCGACGAGCGCGACCGCGCTGGCCTGGGCATGATCGGCGGGCAATCGCGGCGCGGAAGGCAGTTCCTCGAACTCCGCCTGAACCGCAGCGAACAGTGCGTCCGCGGCTTCATGCGCGCTGCCGCACGAGGCCCTCATGGCCGCGCGCCACCTCTCGATGCCGGACATGAGCACCGGGTCGAGCTGCTCGCGGAACGTCGCCTGCTGTGAACCGCCGCCCATCCCCGTGGCGCAGAGCACGACCGGAGGTTCATCCACCATCAGCGAGGTCGCTTGCGGCCACGCGTCCGGATGATCCGGGCTTCGCCATCTCCCCACAATGAGCTTCATGACGGGGCACTATCTCAGGCCATGCCCGGCAGCGCGTAGAGCCGCTGTGTCGAGCGTCGGACGTGGACACTGGCGAGCCGCCAACGCCCTTCACGCCCCGATTCCTGCCAACGTGCGCACCGTCCCGAACGCCTCTCCGGGCCCGGTCTTCTCGCGCCGTACTCATCGGCGCCGGGGCTTTACACGTCCACAACTGAACGAAGCGACAGATTTACAAATACGAAGCCGTAGAATGTAAATGCGCTGGCGGAACCACGGGCTCTTACCCTTGATTGGAGGCAGCATTGACATTTACACAGCCAATCCGTACTGATTATCAGCACTCAGCAACGCGGAGCGTCAGATGACCTCGAAGAACTTTGGCGGACTGACGGTGCGGGGGCCCATGGACCCCGGTTTCGATGAGGTCATCACCCCGGAGGCGATGCGCTTCGTGGAGGATCTGGTCCGGCGCTTCGGCCCGCGCGTGGACGAGCTGCTGACGCGCCGGCGCGAACGTCAGGCGCGCATCGACCAGGGAGAACGGCCCGACTTCCTTCCAGCGACGAAGTCGATTCGCGACAGCGAGTGGACCGTCGCGCCGCTTCCGAAGGACCTGCTCGATCGCCGCGTGGAGATCACCGGGCCGGTGGACCGGAAGATGGTGATCAACGCGCTCAACTCCGGCGCGAACGTCTTCATGGCGGACTTCGAGGATTCGAACGCGCCGAGCTGGAGCAACTGCGTTCACGGCCAGCTCAACCTCCGCGACGCCGTTCGACGGACGATCGAGTTCACCGCCCCGAACGGCAAGCAGTACCGGCTGAATGAGAAGACCGCCGTGCTGCTGGTTCGTCCGCGCGGATGGCATCTGCCTGAGCGGCACGTCGAGCTCGACGGCAAGGCCATCCCCGGCGCCCTCTTCGACTTCGGCCTCTATTTCTTCCACAACGCGCGCGCGCTCCTCGCGCAGGGCACGGCGCCGTACTTCTACCTGCCCAAACTGGAGAGCCATCTCGAGGCCCGGTTGTGGAACGACGTGTTCGTCCACGCGCAGAAGACGCTCGACAT
>JBAWAM010000371.1:0-8103 GCA_049589315.1 Myxococcaceae bacterium | reverse complement strand
CGAGAGCACCAGCTCGACCTGGGCCTCGCCCGAGCCGATCTTCACGGGCTGCTCCGCTGTCTTGAAGCCGTCCGCCTTCGCGACGAGCAGGTAGTCGCCCGTCGGGTACGGGCCCATCAGCACCAGCGCTCCCGTGCGCGCCTTCTTCTGGAACACGGGGTCGGAGCCGCCCCCGCCGCGCAGGAGCAACACCTCGGGATCGGGCACCGGCTGGCCCTGCGGATCGACGAGCGTCACCGCGACGCGTCCGCCCTCGACGAGCTCCAGTCGGATCCGCGTGCTGCTCTCGCGCAGCTCCACCGTCTGCGTCGCCGCGCTCAGCTCTCCACGGAACGCGCTGACCTGCGCCGGATCCGGCCACAGCCCCTCGACGCGCGCGAGCCCATCCTTCGCCGCGACCTCGAAGTCGAGGTGATCGCCCCGGAGCCGCACCGTGGCGTCCACCGGCTTGCCTCCATGGACGACCTCGACCTCCAGGGTGCGCGGCCGGGTGAGCTTGAGCTGGATCGGCTTCGGGCCGGCTTCGACCGAGTCCGCGGCGCGGGGGAGAAAGCCCTCCTTCTCCGCGAGGACGTAGAAGGGCCCTTCACCGAGCCCTCCCACCTCGAACACGCCCTCCGCCCCCGAGGTCACCTCCCGCGGAATCGGGAGCCGTCGCGACAACACGTGGACGTGAGCGCCCGCGAGCGGACGCCCGTCCTCGTCGAGGACCCGTCCAGCGACGGCGCGGCGCTGCGGGAGATAGAGCTCGACCGGGTCCCCCGGTGCCGCCCGTTCGTGCAGCGCGGCGCCATGCCCTTCCGCCTGCGCCCACACGGTGAACGACACGCCCATCAGGTTCTCGAAGCGGAACTTCCCTTCGGCATCGGTGCGGACGGCCGCGCCCGCGGTCAGCTCGCCGCGGTGGTCGTGCAGGAGCTCGCCGACCTGCGTCCAGGTCTGCCGCGACGGACACGAGAGCATCGTCTGGTTGCACACCGGGCACGGCACGCTGGCGAGGTGGGCCTGGGTCGAAGCGGCGAGGAAGACCTCCGCGTCGGCGATGGGCTTTCCGAAAGCGTCACGCACCGTGCCGCTCACCGACAGGCCCGAAGGCGTGTCGGACGACACCTTCACCGCTTCGAATTCAGGCTGAGGGCGCGTCGGCGCGGACGGACGCTCCAGGACGGTCCGCGATTCCGGGTGCCACACGAGCGCGACGCCCGCCCCGAGCAATGCCAGGCCCAGCACTGTGATCGCCCACTTCTTCACAAGCGCCCCACGCTAGACCAGAACCCGACACCCGGTACGCACGCCGGACAGGATTCGCGCCTGCGCGCCTACCCGACAGCCAGGCGATCAGAAGTTGTACCGGAACGCCACCGTCGCCCCCAGCACGCGCGACGCGTAGTCATACGAAGGCACCTGGTCGGTGTCCTCCTTGATCGCCTCGCGCGGCAGGAACCAGATCCCGCGCACCGCCACGTCCAAGATCAGGGGCGCCTCGAAGACCTCCAGCGGGTCGTCGAAACTCCATCCGAACCCGCCCGAAACGCCCAGCGCATCACTGTCCAGGATGTTGGAGCCAGGCTGGACCTGCCTGGGCACCGGCGTCGGGTGGAACGAGAGCCCACCGCGCGCGGCGAATCGCTCGGAGAGGCGGTACTCCATGCCCGCGCGCACCGAGAGCGTGTCCTCGAAGCCCGGCGGCGCGTCGGTTTCAAGGGTGTCCAGATCCATCGCCTCGTCGAGGCCCAGGGCGGCCAGGGTCTCACCGGACAGGTCCACGTGGATGCGGGTGTAGGGCGAGGGTGCCGTGCTCCAGACCTGGTAGCTCAGGTCGACCGCGAGGGTCAGATCGGCCGACGGATCCCACGCCGCGCCGAGGTTGATGCTGTGGGGCGTGTAGTGGTTGTACCCGGAGACCTGGAGCGCCAGCAGGCCCACGCCCTCGAGGTAGATGTCCGCGGGAAGCACGTACTGGTGCTTGAACTCACCGCGCCAGGACAGGCCCAGCCGCAGCTCTGGGAGCGCCTGCCAGTACAGCCCGGCGTTGGGCGAGATGGCGGCGGCGAGATCCGACCTCACCTCGCGGTGCGTGGCCTGCTTCGAGAAGAGATCCACCCGGACGTCGGCGCCGGTGCCGGTGAGATCGCCGAGCATCTGGGCCCCGAGCCCCAGGGTGACGTGGTCGGTGATCCGCGCGCCCGCCCCCAGAAAGACCACCAACCGGTCGGGCGAGTTGTGCCACTGATACCAGAACGGTCGCTTCGGGTCGGCCGATCGAATCGCGACCAGGTTGTTGGTCGGAAGGTGCATGCCCACGCCGACCGCGAGCCTGTTCTTCAGCTTCCCGCCCAGCGGAACGAGCAGCCCGAGGTCGACCCCCATCGCCGCACCGTCCGGCGCGCAGTACGTGCAGTCCAGCGCCTTGTCGAGCGACCTCGGCGTGACCCACGCGTCGGTCCGCGTGAGGTCGAAGGCGACCCCGACGTTGACCTCGTCGCTGAGCACCAGCATCGCCGGGTTGTAGAACACCGCGCTGAAGTCGTTCGCTTCGGCAGTGAGGGCACCGGACATGGCCACCGCACGCGGCGAGAAGCCCCAGTACTCGAAGAGGCTCGCCCGCGCCTGGACAGGCGAGAACAGGGCGAGCATGACCAGCACGGCTGATACGGCGCGAATGGGGGCTACTCCTCTGCGAACGGCTGGATCGCCTGGGCGACCGCGAGCTCCTGGCGGGCCTCGGACAGCTCGGTGTTGGCCGCCCGGAGGCGATCCGAGAGCACCTGGACGAAGCTCCAGAGCATCTTCACCGCGAGGATCGACTCCCGCTTCATCAGGTTCATCAGGTCGGCGCGGGAGATGACCATCACCCGGGTGGGCTCGGTGGCGCGCACCGTCGCCGAACGCGGCGCGTTGTCGATGAGGCCCATCTCGCCGAAGTGCCCCCCAGCGCGGAGCTCCGCGATCTCCACTCCGTTCTTCTCGATGGAGACGCGGCCGCGGATCACGATGAACAGCTCCTCGCCGGGCTGCCCCTCCACGACGATCTCCCGCCCCCCGGGGAACGTGCGCGTGGAGGCGATGGAGAGGACCGCCGTCTGCTCCTTGTAGGTGAGGTGCCGGAACAGCGGAATCTTGCGCAGCGCCTCCATCCGGGACTGCGCTTCGGCCGCTTCCTGCGCCACCGTGCCGTCGCCCTGCAACGTCACGACCACCGCGGTGATGTTGTCCTTGCCGCCGCGCTCGTTGGCGAGGTCGACGAAGCGCTTGGGAAGGTCCCGCGGAGGCACGGCCGCGGACAGCGGCGCCACCTCCTCATCCTGCAGGTAGCCGTGGAGGCCGTCCGAACAGAGCACGAAGGTGTCGCCCGGCAGCAGATCCACGATCAGCGTGTCGACCTGGACCGACTCCTGGATGCCGACCGCACGGGTGATGACGTTGCGGTATTGGGACGTCGCGGCCTGCTCGCGGGTGATGGTGCCGGCCTTGAGCTGCGCGGAGACCAGCGTGTGGTCCTCGGTCAGCCGGTGACACTGCCCCTGACGCACCAGATAGACGCGCGAATCTCCGACGTGGCCGATAACACCCTTGTTGCCGGCCATGGCGAGGCACACGAACGTGGTCCCCATGCCCCGCTTGGAGTTGTCCGCCGAGGCGATCCGGTAGATCTCCGCGCAGGCGCGCTGGATGGCGCTCTCAATCAGGGCCGCGGCGTTGTTGCGGTTCTCCTGGTTCGGGTCGCGCCCGAGCTCCTTCAGCACATGCTGGTGCTGCGACACGACCTGCCGGACGACCTCCCCGGCCTTGGCGCTCGCGACCTCACCCGCGGCATGGCCACCCATGCCATCGGCTACGATGTAGAGCCCCAGGGTCGCGTCGACCACCATGGAGTCTTCGTTGTGCTGACGCTTCCGACCGACGTCGGTGAGACCAAAAGCCTGAGTGGTCAGGGCCAAGGGGCGAGGGCTCCAGGTTGGGCGAATTTCAAGCGTCAGACCTTATTAGGCGCCGCGTAGGGCGGGCAAGACAAGGAATGACTGCACTGGAAGACCAGCTCGGGGCGGGCTTCCTGAAGGAACGAAGTATCAAGGACGGCGCGCACATAGAACGGCATCTGTCGGCTGAAGTAGACCGCTCTCGCCAGGTCGTCGATTGCCGCCCGGTTGAAACCGATGAGTGAAGATGCCAGCGCCCGCGCAAAGTACAGGCACGGCTGATCGCCGAAGCGGAGGAGCGCCTGGGCCAGTCGCCGCTTCGCGCCGAACACGGCGAACTCCAGGTTCAGCGCGTTTGTGCGGAATCTCAGGCGCAGGTACTCCCTCAAATATAGCTCCTGTGCGGAGGTGGGACGCGCATGTTCGAGGCGCTCGAGCGCGCGGTCCGGGTCGTACCGGACCAGCGACAACGTGGCGAGCCACCGCGCCTCGCCCCCGGTGAAGCCGGCATCGCGGAACGCCGCCTCATCGATCTCGCGGGTCGGGCCCACCACCAGCTGAAGCAGAAGGCGTCGCCTGGGCTCTGCCTCTTCGGGAAGGGGCGCGCGAAGGAGGGCCGGCGTCGGCGCCCCCGACGGGAGCTCGTCCGGGATGCCGTCCACCGGCCCGCCGCTCTGGGCAGGCAGCAACCCCAGGAGGAGGGACTCCCAGTCGAGCCGCTCGAGCGCGCGGAAACCACCGGCCGCAGTGCGAAGGCGCCACACGTTGAACCGGTGCGCGCCGACGACGAGCCCTGCATAGACCCCGGCGACGGTACTGGCGAGAAGCGCACTCACATCTGACGGGCTAGCAGACCTGTCCGCGTCCGGTAAAGCCGGCTTCGCAGGACCGCGAGGCCATGCCGGAGCGGGCTGCCGCCCGTCACCGAGGCGAGCACATCCCACGCGGCGCTGAGAGCGCTCTGGGATTCGGGGTAGCAGATCCGCACCGGCTCCCAGGCGTGCGGCCGGAGCTTCTCCCGGAAGCGCAGCAGCCCGTCGAAGTCGTAGAAGTGACCTCCGAGGCGACGGACCGCTCGAAGCCACAGAGGCAGCTCCCCCGAGAGCGGAACCAGCCCCATCGTGACGTGGCCGCACCCTTCGGAGGCGCACCCTTTCATCGCGGCGTCGATGAGCGTCTCGGCCGTGCCGTTGGGGGCGTCGGTCGCGCGGACGATGTCCTCGAAGAACCATCCTCGGCGCCCATGGATGGGGATGGCCGAGAGCAGCCCCACCGGAACCCCGTCGCGCTCGGCCACGAACGATCGGCGCTCCTCGGCATACGAGAAGAGCTGGACGTCGAGAAGAAAGGTCAGCGCCGGACCTCGTTTGGACGCGAGCCAGGACTCAGCGAGCTGCTCGAGCGCCTTCCGCGTGCAGGTCCCCGGGCGAAGCTCCTCCGGCCTCAGCTGCCGCACCTGAACGCCCCTTGCCCGAGCCCGCCGGAGCTGCTCGCGCAGGCTGCGCACCGCCTTCAGAGTGTCCGGCCACCGGTTCGGATCCCAGACAGGCTGCGCACCGATCGGCAACGCCCGCAGCGGACCTGACTCCGAGAACGGCGCTTCGACGGCGCAGAAGCAGACTCTTCGACCGGCAGCACGCGCCGCGGCGACGAAGCCGGTGGTGAGCGTGTACATGCGATCAGGCGGGCACAGCGGAGCCCCCGCGCTCACCCAGGCACTGCCGGTGTCGGCGAAGGCGACCAGGCCCTCGCCGCTGCCGTCGGACCAGAACCGCATCCCGGGCTCGAGCACCTGGAACGACGTCGTCTCATACCCGTACTGCTCGACGGCACTGAGGATCCCGTCGGCAGGCGGGCAGACGATCCCGTGAGCGTGCGTTGTGGACGACCGGACCAATGCCGCTCCGAGTACCTGCATCACGTGCATCGGACAACCCCCATCGAAGGTTGAAAATGACAGGATGCGCGTCATGCGTCTCCACGTGGTCGATGGCACGCTCGAACTCTTCCGGGCGCACTTCTCGAAGCGCCCCGGGCATACGTCCCCGGGCGGGCAGGATCTGAAGGCCACCGTCGGGGTGGTGTCCTCGCTGCTCGCCCTGCTGCATCAGGAGTCGGAGGCGGTCACCCATCTCGCGGTCGCCTTCGACAATCCGATCCGGTCCTTCAGGAATGATCTGTTCGACGGGTACAAGACAGATGACGGCGTCCCGCCCGAGCTGCTCGCGCAGTTCGACGCGGTCGAGCACGCGGTCCGCTGCCTGGGCGTCACCGTCTGGTCGATGAAGGAGTTCGAGACCGACGACGCGCTCGCCGCCGCTGCCGCGCGCTACGCGGACGAAGTCGGTCAGGTGCGGCTGCTCACCTCGGACAAGGACCTGCTGCAGTGCATCCGCGATCGCCGGGTGGTGATGGTCGATCGGCAGCGCGAGCGGGAGCTCGACGAAGAAGCGGTCCGGGCCACCCGCGGCGTGGCCCCGAGCCAGATTCCGGATCTGCTCGGACTGATCGGAGATGACGCGGACGGGATCCCCGGCCTGCCCGGCTTCGGTGAGAAGACGACCGCGGCGCTGCTCTCGGCGTTCGGCCGAATCGAGGACATCCCGCTGGATCCGGCGAAGTGGCCGTCGGGCGTCCGAGGCGCCGAGCGGCTCAGCGGAACGCTCCGCGAGAGGCGCGAAGACGCCCTCCTCTACCGGACGCTCGCCACCCTTCGGACGGATGCCCCCATCGGCAAGTCGCTTCAGGAGCTCGCGTTCGAGGGCGTGCCTCGGGAGCCATTCCTCACCTGGTGCGACGAGGCCGGCGTCAACTCGCTGAGGACTCGACCGAGGCGCTGGCGTGACAGTACGACCTGAGCCCACCCTCGGGGTCCTTGTCACCTGAAAGGCACACGGGCTATAGGGGCCAGTACATCAGGAGCGACACAACGAATGGGGCTCAAAACCATCCGTGCCCGCGCCGCCAAAGGGACCGAGAACATCGATCTTCTCGTCCAGAAGGCGCGTTCCCAAGCGGGCGTGGAACGAATCCTCGTCGTCTATGACGAGAAGCAATCCGCACATATCTATGTCGAAGGCGAACCGGCTCCCCGGTCGCGCGCAACCGCCCGGGCGTCCTAGAGGGCGCAGGCAGACACATCAAGGGCCTTGCAGGTGGCAGCAAGCGACGTTATTAGGGGCCCCGTCGCGGCGAGGTAGCTCAACTGGTTAGAGCGGCGGTCTCATAATCCGCAGGTAGTCGGTTCAAGTCCGACCCTCGCCACACAGCAGATTGGCCCGTCTCTGGAAGTTCCGGGGACGGGCTTTTCTCTGCGACCAGATGTCACGTTTATTCGACTTCATGTCGGAAAAACATGACATCCAACCGTGCACTCGGCTAGGGTTCCTTTCGCCATGAGCTTCAAGGAATGGAACGCCGCCATCATGCTCGCCGGACAGGCCGTGGTCTCCGGCTGGCTCATCCATGATGCCGTGACGACGCCGAACGGGCCGGGCCCGGTCGAGGCCGTGGCGACACGACTCCTCTACGCCGTCGGCTTCATGGTGGTCTTCAACGTCGTCGCGACGGTGGCGGTCACGCTCTGGTTCGGCGTCGTGCGTCGGAAGGTGCTCGAGGACGAGCGAGCCGACGAGCGCGATCAGGGGATCGCCGCGAAGAGCATGCGCAACGCGTACTACGTCGCATCGGTCGGCGGCGCCTGCACCCTTCTGCTCCTCGCACTCGGCGTCGACCCGGCCCTCGCCGCCTATGCGCTGTTTGCTGCCCTGATGCTGGGCGCGGCGGCCGACTCGGTCTCGAAACTCGTCTACTACCGGCTCGGATGACGCGATGGGCAAGGGACAGCCCAACATCACCAACTCGATCCGCACGCATCGGTTTCAAGCCAACGAGATGACCCAGGCAGAGCTCGCTGAACGCGTGGGCGTCACTCGGCAAACCATCGTCGCCATCGAGCAGGGGCGCTACTCACCGTCGCTCGAGGTCGCGTTCCGGATCGCGGCGGTGTTCGGCGTTCCGCTCGAGCAGGTCTTCCAATGGAACGGCGCTCTCACCTCCAAACCGGACTGATGCTCATGACCACACCGTCGCCCCGGTCCTGGTCCTCTTCGCGATGACAGAGCTGGTGTTCGCGCTCTGGCTGGTAATCAAGGGAGTGAAAACCTCACCCGCACGCCGGGAG
>JBAWAM010000370.1:0-16237 GCA_049589315.1 Myxococcaceae bacterium | reverse complement strand
GACCTGCGCAGGTCGACGCCTCCATCACACCTCGAAGCGATGTATTACGGGTGTGCTCGCACCTTGTCGTCCCGGGTGGTCTCCTGTGCCACCGTGGCGCCGGCGCGGCGCCGGATCATCACCGTCT
The DNA here is from genome assembly GCA_049589315.1 of Myxococcaceae bacterium. Lineage (GTDB taxonomy): Bacteria > Myxococcota > Myxococcia > Myxococcales > Myxococcaceae > JBAWAM01. The sequence continues at coordinate 16,110 of JBAWAM010000370.1, read as the reverse complement.
TACGGGCCGCGAAGTCCTCGCTCTCGCGGGCGACGATCGTGACCGTGTTGTTCCCCTCCTTGAGCGGGAAGTCGGTCTTGAAGGTGATCCGCCTGGCCTCGTCGCCGGCGGGAGCGCCCTTGAAGAAGACCTTCTGGTCGTTGACCAGCACGTACATGTCGAGCAGGGCGCGGGTGTCCGAGACGGTGCCGGAGATGCTGAACTTGTCCCCGTCCGCGACGATCCCACCGTTGGAATTGTCGGTGGACAGCTCGATCTTCGGAGGCGAGCGGAACACCAGCGGCTCCAGGTTCAGCAGCGGCAGCTTGCCGAGCCGCTGCTCGGACACCTCTCCGGCCGGGACGAACGCGAAGCGCTTGTCGCCATAGGCCACCTTCCAGTAGCCACCCACCTTCGCGGTGGCGGAGAGGAGGGTGCCCTTCGGCAGCCTGGCCACGGGCCGGGCTTCCTCGACCGGCGCGCCGAACAGCTCGGTCGCGCTCTGGGTCTTGAGGGTGACCTTCTTCGCCTCCATGGCCAGCGGCTCCTTGCCGACCGGGACCTCGATCTTCTCGCTGGTGAACTCCTCCAGCGGCTCGTCGATGATCGCCAGCTTCAGCGGGAAGCTGTCCGGCGTGTACGCCTTCTTCACCTCGAGGAGGAACCGCGCGGTCTTCGACTCACCCGGTCCGAGCTCGCCGATCTTGAAGCGACCCTTCTCGATGAAGATGTTCTCGTCCGCCGCGTTCTTGATCTGCGCGAACGAATCCAGCGCCTTGCCCGAGCCGGTGTTCTTCACGTCGAGCAGCAGCTCGATCGTCTCGCCCCGCTGGGCCACGCCGTCGCCGTTGCAGGCTTCGCACGAGTCGACGACCTGCCACCCGAACGCGAACTGTGGACGCGGCAGCTCCTTGAACGCGAGGTCGGTGCTGACGGTGTCGGAGAGCGGGCCCTGATCGTCGGCCAGCTTCACCGCCACCGAGTCATGGCGCGACATCAGATCCTTCGGCAGCTTCACCGCCACGGACCAGGTGCGCTTCTCGCCCGGAGCGATCGCCCCGAGGATGAACTCGCGGCGGTCGAGGAACGGGTTGTCCGACTCGGTCCAGGCGCGCACGCGCTTGAGCGGCTCGGTGCCCTTGTTCTCCACGGTGAGCTCGAGCGGGACGATCTCGCCGGCCTCGATGCTGGTGCCCGTGGACGGGGACAGCGTCGCGGCGAGCTGCGTCTGGGCCGGGCGCTTGCCTTCGCTCCAGTCCACGCCGAGCAGCTCGATCGCCTTGTTGATGCGCTGGTCCTCGTCGCTGCTCCGGGTGTCGATGAACGGCGCACCCTCCTTCAGCATCTTCTTCCGATCGGTGTAGGGCACCTTGAGCACGAAGTCGCGGGCGAAGAGGACCTCGAAGTCCTCCTTGATTTCGTCCTGCGCCTCGGCGTCGAGCTGATCGTCGAGATCCTCGAGGCTGCCGCCGATGTCGATGTCGATGTCGAGCAGCGGGTTGGCGCCGCCCTTGTCCTTCTTCGCCACGGGCTTGTCGCCCTTCTTGTCGCCCTTCTGCTGTTTCGCCGACGCGTCCTTCGAGCGCGCGTCCTCCTTGAGGTACTGGAGCTCGTACGCTGGCTTCTCGCGGTTGAGCACGTCCTCTCGCTTCTTCGCCACCGCCTCGGAGCCGGGGTTGCCGAAGTGACCGTCCAGGTCCGCTTCGCCCACGGACTTGCGGGGCGCGAACACGTTGACGCGGTCCTTCGTCACCCGGGTGGGGACCAGCATGATGTCGGGGACGATGCCGACCTCCTGGATCGAGACGTCGCCCGGAGTGAGGTACTTGGCAATGGTAAGCTTGAGCGCGCTGTCGTCCGGGAAGTCATAGAGAACCTGGACCGAGCCCTTGCCGAACGTCTGGCGGCCGATGATCACCGCGCGGTTGAGGTTCTTGAGCGCGCCCGCGACGATCTCCGAGGCCGAGGCCGAACCGGAGTTCACCAGCACGGCGATGGGCAGCTTCTCGTCCTCGGGATCGCGGTGCGCTTTCTTCTCCTCGCGCAGCTTGTCGGAGAAGCCGACGGTCGAGACGATCGTCCCGCGGGAGAGGAATTCGTCGGAGACCTGGATCGCCTGCTCGAGCAGACCGCCGGGGTTGCCGCGCAGGTCGAGCACCAGGCCCTTCAGCCCGCCGTCCTTCTCGGTCTTCTGCTCCAGCTCGCGCAGCGCGGCCTGCAGATCACGGGTGGTGTTCCCCTGGAAGTTCTTGAGCCGCACGTAGCCGACGTTGCCCGCGAGCAGCTTCGACTGGACCGACTCGATGGTGATCATCGCGCGGGAGAGGGTCATGGGCTTCGCCCGCTCCCAGCCCTCGCGGCCGACGGTGATGGTGATCTTCGAGTCGACCGGGCCGCGCAACTTGGACACGGCCTCGTTGAGGTCCATGTTGACCGTGGACTCCTCGCCGATCTTCCGGATCACGTCGTCCTTCTGGATCCCCGCGCGGTGCGCCGGCGTCTTCGGGAGCACCCGGACCACGGTGAGGTTGCCCTCCTTCATCTGGATGACGAAGCCCAGACCGCCGAACTCGCCCTTGGTGGAGAGCTTCATCTCCCGGTAGATCTCCGGGCGGAGCAGCACCGAGTGCGGATCCAGGGTGGAGAGCATCCCGTTCACCGCGGCGTACTCGACGTCGCGGGTGTCCTCCATGTGCCGCATGTTCGTATTGATGAAGTCGAACACGTCCTTGAGGGTGAACGACATCTTCCACAGCGAATCGACGTGACCGATGTCGAACTCGCGCGTCTTGCCGTTCACGTTCAGGCTCAGCTTCTTCGACTCCGCGGTGCCATCCACCATCACGTCGGGGACGGCCTTCTCCACGTACTCGAGCGCCTGGACCATCATCTCCCGCGGCTTCACCCGCTTGGGATCGACGTAGTTCTCCTTCACGTAGAGGATCACCTTCGTCAGGATCCGGAGACTCGACAGATCGTGGGTGGGCTTGTCCGTCCCTTCGAGCTGCGCACCGACACCGCCGGGGCCGGCGCTCAGCGTCGGAGGGCCGGCGACGGCCTCGCTCATGGTGACGGGGAGGGGAGCGCGATCGCTGGCGATGAACGCCCAGGCGCCCAGGAGGACCACGATCGCGACGCTGCGTCGGAGAATGCGGGGCATGAAGTTCCTATTTACCTGCTTCAAAAGGCAATGATTCCGGCCGCTTGGGTGCCCGGACGGGTGCCTGGCAGACGCACGACCCACATTAGTCATCCGAAATTATCGCTTCAAGGAGGCTTGCTCTGCGACACGCAACGTTCGGCAGGCGCTGGACGTTCCCGAGCCCCTCGATTCAGCGGACAGTCGGCGGCGCGGCGACGCTACCCGCGGCGCGGAGACCCCGGTAGAGCAGCGTTCCGGCGACGACCGCGAGTGGGATGAAGAACAGGTTCAGCACCGGGATCCACATCAGGACGTAGATGGCCGCGCCGAACCCGAGGCAGAGGGGCAAGCGGCGGCGCACGGTGCCCCGCACCTCCCGGAAGGGATAGAGGTGCCGGGCCATCGGGGCGTCCAGGTACTCGGCGGCGAGCCAGTACACCGTCCAGGCAATGCTCGAGCCGGTCCACAGCGCGCTCCCGATGCCGGGGACCAGATTCAGCAGCAACAGGACCGCATGCCCGCCGAGCAGCAACCCGACCCGCGACACGGTGTGGGCGAGCGCAACCCAGGCGCCGCGCAGCAACCCTCCCACGCTGAACTGCGGCGCCTTGAAATCTCCGCACGCCTCCTCGGTCGCCTCGGAGAGCGGGTCCTGCAGCGGTGCGAGCAGGATGAGCGGAACCGTGTTGAGCCCCACCACCAGCAGCAGCAGGAACACCACGACGACCAGCAGCCAGAACGCCACCTCGCCGTACCAGGATTCGGGCGAGAACAGCCAACGGCGGACGAGGTCGTCGGTCCACGTCCCCAGCACGCTGACGAGGGCGATGAGGGCGACGAGGGTGACCGCCGACGCGACGAGCGACAGCCGGAACAGCTTCGGCTGCCCGAACACCAGGCGGACGGCACGAAAGGGGAGCATCACCCCTCGGAAGAAGTCGGACAGCCTACTCTCTGGACCGAGCCTGGGCAGTGGCGAGGAGTGGGGCATACGTACAATCCTCTTTAAATCAGAGGCGGCCTCACAGCGGGCCGTTATATTCCGCCGCCTCACATGTCCCTCGACCTGGTCAATGACGAGCGGCCGGTGACCTCGGTGGACGAATTGGTGGCCTGGTTCAAAGGCGCCGAGCGTCCCCGCGATCGCCACCGCATCGGTCTCGAACACGAAAAGTTCATCTACCCGCGCAGCGGCATCCACGCCGTTCCGTATGACGGCGAGCGGGGCATCGGCGCGCTTCTTCATGCGCTGGAGGCGCGGGGCCACATGCCCTACCGCGAAGCGCCGGACCTGCCGGTGATCGCGCTGATGAAGGACGCGCTCACGCTTTCCCTCGAGCCGGGAGGGCAGTTCGAGCTGTCCGGAAGCCCCTTCTTCACGGCGCGCGAGGCGCATGCGGAGAACGCGGCCCACCTGTCCGAGCTGCGCGATGCGGCAGAGTCGCTGCGGCTGTACCCCGTCGCGCTGGGCTACCGACCGTTCGACGAGATCGACGAGATGCCCTGGATGCCCAAGACCCGCTACCGGGTGATGCGCGAGTCGCTCCCCCGCCGCGGTGGCCTGGCGAAGGACATGATGTTGATGACCTCCACGGGCCAGGTCTCGCTCGACTGGGAGAGCGAGGCGGACTGCGTCCGCAAGGTCGTCGTCTCCGCGCGGCTGACCCCCATCCTCGTCGCGCTCTATGCGAACAGCCCGCTCGTCAGAGGCAAGCCGAGCGGCTACCTGTCGTATCGGAGCCACGTGTGGACCGATGTCGATTCCACGCGGTGCGGCTTCCTGCCGTCCATGTTCGACAACTCCTTCTCCTACAGCGCCTACGTGGAGTGGGCGCTGGACGCGCCGCTGCTTTTCCTCCGCCGCGAAGGAGAGTACCTGCGCCCGGAGCTGACCTTCCGCGAGCTGCTGCAGAACGGCTACGACGGGAAGCCGGCGACCTTCGGCGACTGGGAGGATCACCTCTCCACGCTGTTCCCCGAGGTCCGGATCAAGAAGGTCGTGGAGATTCGCGGCGCTGACTGCGTGAACGAGCCGCTCACGGGCGCGCTGGCGGCGTTGTGGCGCGGCATTCTCTACGATCCCACCGCGCTGGGCGACGCCGCGCGCATCCTCCCGCCCCTCTCGTACTCCCAGCACCTCGAGCTGATGGAGGTGGCGCGGAAGGACGGGCTGCGCGGCGAATACGAGAAGATCTCGCTCGCCGGAGTCGCCCGTGAGTTGGTGGAGGTCGCGCGTCGCGGCCTGAAGTCGCTGGATCCCGAGGACGCACCGCTCCTCGATCCGCTCGCCGAGGTCGCCGCGTCTGGCCGGTCTCCGGCCGACGAGGTGCTGCGCGCCTGGGAGGAGGAGAAGAACCCGGCGAAGCTGCTCGCGCGCTTCGCTTTGTGAGGTTCAGCGCCCTCCGAACAGGCGGCGGATGCCCCCGAGGAGGCCTCGCTGCGGCGCGGCCTCGTCGGCTTCGCTCGGAGGAGGGGCATGGGCGAGCAGCGCGCCCAATTCAACGGCCGCGTCGGGCAGCGCCAACGCGACCACGTCGCGAGCGCCGGGCGCGCGAACGTCCAGTTCGACCCTCCCGTCGACGGTCACCCGGACCTGAAGCAGCGCCTCTCCGTCCTTGTCCGCCAGCAGACGTGCCACGCCGAGCAGCACGCTGCCTTCGGCGCGCGCGTCTTCACCCTGGAACACCGCCAGGGACAGCGCTTCGCCGGCCTTCATCTGGAAGGACAGGCTCTTGTGGGCGGGGAGCCGCGTCTGGCGGTCGAGCACCCGGAGGAGGCCGCCCCCACGCAGGCCAACCCCGACCGGGACCGTGAGGATCTCCGAGATACGGGCGCCGGACCTGGCGCTCTTCTGCCGCAGGATCGAGTGGCCGAGGATTGCCGCGCCCAGCGCCACCGCCGCCTGGGCATCGAGGTCGTCGCGCGAGGGGCGGCCCAGCGCCTGCTCGAGCTTTCGTCGCACCAGCGGGGCGCGGCTCTGGCCGCCGACGACCAACACCTCGTCCACGCTCTCCGAGGTGCGGTTGGCCGCGGCCAGCACCGCCCGGGTCGCCTCCACCGTGCGATCGACGAGCTCCGAGGTGAGTCGCTCGACCGTCTCGCGGGTCAGGGCCGAACGGAAGTCGATCGGCGCTCCATCTTCGCCGGCCGCGGCGAAGGGGACGTAGACCTCCGTCGATTCGGCCTCGCTGAGCTGGATCTTCGTCTGTTCGGCCGCTGCGAGGATCCGCTGGAGCCCATGGGCCGATGCGCCCGGCGCAACGTGCAGCTCGGCCTCGATCGCCCGCCCGAGCTCTTCGGCGATCCGTCGGTCGAATTCGGCGCCGCCGAGCTGGGGGGCGCTGACCGTCGCCACCACGTCGAGGTCGTCGCCGGTGACCTCCAGGATCGACGCCTCGAAAGTGCCACCGCCGAGGTCGTAGACGAGGACGCGCTTCCGGGCGAGGCCGCGGCCAAAGCCGAAGGCCAGCGCGGCCGCCGACGGCTCGTTCACGATCCGGATCACCTCGAGCCCGGCGAGCTTGCCGGCCTGGAGCAAGGCGGCGCGCTCGCGATCGTTGAACCCTGCCGGAACGCTGAGCACGGCCTTGACGACGGGCCTCCCCGCCCAGGCCTGCGCCGCCTCGCGAAGCGACGTGAACAGGTGCGAGAGGAGCTCCGGGAGCGGCCAGGCGCGTCCGCGCAGCTCGACGGTGGCGTCGCTGCGTCGCGCGAGCTTCAACCGGGTCGCCGGAACGGTGTTCTCTGGATCGATGAGCAGCTGCGCGCGGGCGCGGGCACCGACCAGGAACTGTCCCTTGTCGTCGAGCGCGATCACCGACGGCATGCTGAAGCTGCGACCGTCCGGGGACAGCGGCACGAGCCTGGCCTCACCCTCGACGAAGATCGCTGCTCGGCAATTCGAGGTTCCGAAGTCGATCCCCAGGACCAACTCCTCTGACGTCGCGAACCTGTTCGCGACCGCCGGCGGCTGGAGGGCCTCGAGCGGAATCTGGCGGCGGCGGCGCCCGGGATCGGTGATCTCGGGATCGTCGTGGTCCGCGGGAGGCACCGGATTCGGCGGCACGGGTTCGGCCGGCTCAGGCGATTCGGGCGGCGCCTCGGCCGCTTCGGCCCGGTCGGGGAGGGTGGGCGCGACGAACTCGAGGGTAGGGGTGCGCACCAGGAGCCGGTCCTCCTGGAGAGAATTGCGTCGGGCGACGACGCGATCCACCAGCGCCTTGCTGGCCGCGTCGAGCCGGGTGAAGCGCAGGGTCATTCCGGCGCGCGCGCCGCCATCGTCGACCTGGGCCTTCGCCACCACCCCTTCGCCCCGCATGAGGCGGGCGCCGTCGGAGAGGACGAGCTCGAACTGCAAGAGCGTCCCCTCCGGCTTGAGCGCGCGGGTGGCGATGAAGATCCCTCCCCGGGCCACGTTGGTGCCGTACTTCTCGACGAACTCTTCGTCGGTGCCGTACGGCAACCGGATCCGGATCGGGATGGGATTTTGACCTTGGAGACTCAACGCAGCGCCGACTGAACGAGCTCGGGCAGTCTATCGAGCGCGGCGCCGATCTTCGAGGGATCCGCGCCGCCGGCCTGTGCCATGTCGGGCTTGCCACCACCCGTGCCGCCGACTTCGCGGGCCATCTCGCGGATGAGGTCGCCTGCTCGGATGCCCTTCTCCACCAGGTCCTTGGTCGTCGCCACCAGGATCAGCGCCTTGCCGTCCTTCTCGCCGCCGATGGCCACCACGCCCGACTGGAGCTTGTCGCGGAGCTGATCGGCGAGCCCGCGGAACACCTTCGCGTCGGCCGGATCCACCCGGGTCGTCAGCACCTTCACCCCCGAGACCTCGCGCACCTGCTCCATGAGGTCCTTGTTGGACGCGCGGGTGGCCTTGAGCTGGATCTCCTCGATCTTCTTCTCGAGGTCCTTCACCCGCTTCTGGTTGGCCTCGACGCGCTTCACCAACTCCTTCGGGGTGGACTTGAGCAGCTCGGCCGCCTTGCGCACCTCGTGCTCCAGCTCGCGCACCCACGCGAACGCGCCCGCACCGGTGACCGCGACGATCCGGCGGACGCCGGAGGCGATCGACCCTTCCGAGGTGATCTTGCAGAGGCCGATGTCGCCGCTGCGCCGCACGTGTGTGCCGCCGCACAGCTCGACCGACTGGGGATGCACGCTGACCACGCGGACCACGTCGCCGTACTTCTCGCCGAAGAGCGCCACCGCGCCGGCCTTCTTCGCCTCGTCGATCGGCATCACCCGGGTCTCGGCGCCGGCGTTCTCGCGGATCCAGCGGTTCACCAGATCCTCCACCTGCTCGAGCTGCTCGGTGGTGGGAGCGGCGAAGTGCGAGTAGTCGAAGCGCAGGTAGTCGGGAGCGACCACCGATCCGGCCTGCTTCACGTGGTCGCCCAGCACCAGCTTGAGCGCCTTGTGCAGCAGGTGGGTCGCCGAGTGGTTCGCGCGGATGCTGTTGCGCCGCTCGCCGTTGACCGAGAGGAGCACCATGTCGCCGGTGTTCAGGCTGCCCTGCTTCACCTTCGCCTTGTGCACGACGAGACCCGGCACCGGGCGCTGGGTGTCCAGCACCTCGACCACCGTCCGGCCCCCGTGCGCCGACATCTCGCCCGTGTCGCCCATCTGTCCGCCGGACTCGCCGTAGAACGGGGTGCGGTCGGTGACGATCTCGATCTCCTCGCCCGCGTTCGCCACTGCGTGCTCGTTCCCGTCGCGGACCAGGGCCTTCACCGTGCCTTCGCCCTCGTGGCCGGTGCCCTCGTAGCCCAGGAACACCGTGTCGCCGGTCTGCTCGTGCAGTCGGTGGTAGATGTCGCTGATCGCCTTCTGACCCGAGCCGCCGAACTCGCCCTTCTCGCGCTGCTTGTTCATCCGCTCTTCGTAGCCGGCCTGGTCGATGTCGAAGCCGCGCTCACGGGCGATGATCTGCGTGAGGTCCCACGGGAAGCCGTGGCTGTCGTGGAGGAAGAAGACTACGTCGCCGGAGAGCACCTTCTGACCGGTGCCCTTCAGCGTCTCGATCTCCTCGTCGATCATCTTCAGCCCGCGATCCAGCGTGCGGCGGAAGGACTCCTCTTCGTGTCGGCACACCTCGAGGACGAAGGAGCGGTTCTCCCGGAGCTCCGGGTACGCGTCGCTCATCAGCTCGATGACGCGGTCCACCGTCGTCGGGAAGAACACGTCGTTCAGGCCCAGCTTGGCGCCATGGCGGATGGCGCGGCGCATGATCCGCCGCAGCACGTACCCGCGGCCCTCGTTGGAGGGCTGCACGCCGTCGGAGATGAGGAACGCGGCGGCGCGCGAGTGATCGGCAATCACCCGCATGGACGCGCCGGCTTCACCCGGGTCGTAGGCCGTCTTCGTCAGCTCCTCGACCCGGGCGATCAGCGCGCGGAACAGGTCGGTGTCGTAGTTGGAGCGCTTGCCCTGGACCACCGCGGCGATGCGCTCGAGTCCCGCGCCGGTATCGATGGAGGGGCGGGGGAGCGGCTCGAGCGGAGCGTCCTTCTCCTTGCGCTCGAACTGCATGAACACGAGGTTCCAGATCTCCAGCCAGCGGTCGCAGTCGCAGGCGACGCCCTGGCAGGGGCGCCCGGCCTGCTCCTCGACGCAGGGGACGTCGTCGCCCTGATGGAAGTGGATCTCCGAGCACGGCCCGCAGGGGCCGGTGTCGCCCATGGCCCAGAAGTTGTCCTTGTAGCCGAGCTTGAAGATGCGCTGGCGCGGCACGCCCTGCTTCGCCCACAGCTCGAAGGCCTCCTCGTCCCAGGGGATGCCCTTCTCGCCGTTGAACACCGTGACCGCCAGCCGCTCCGGGTCGAGCTTCAGCGCCTTCGTCACGAACTCCCAGGCGTAGGCGATGGCGTCCGCCTTGAAGTAGTCGCCAAAGGAGAAGTTCCCGAGCATCTCGAAGAACGTGTGGTGCCGCGCGGTGAAGCCCACGTTGTCGAGGTCGTTGTGCTTGCCGCCGGCGCGGACGCACTTCTGCGAGGACGTGGCGCGGTTGTAGTCGCGCTTCTCGCGACCCGTGAAGACGTCCTTGAACTGGACCATCCCGGCGTTGGTGAAGAGCAGGGACGGGTCGTTGTGCGGGACCAGCGAGGAGGACGGCACGCGCTTGTGGCCGCGTTCCTCGAAGAACTTCAGGAAGAGCTCGCGAAGCTGCGAGGCGGTCAGGGAAGAGGACATGACTGAATGCTTATGCCACAGCCGCGGGCTTTGCCTTACAGAGTTGATGCGTCCGTTCGCAGATGGCCGGCCGGGGCGCCCGGATCATGCGCGCCGCGTCAGCCACAACCCCACCCAGCGCGAACGCATGCCCTCCCGGCGGGAGACCGTCTCCCGGAAAGACGAGATCATCCCGTCGAGGATGCGCGCCGCATGGCCATCACGCTCGACGCGGATTCGCCCGGTGGCCTGGGCCGCCTCCAGGTCGGCCCTTCCGGACAGCAGATCGAGGAAGAGCACCGCAGGCATCTTGATCATCGCGGTGGGGGGGCGGGGGGCCTCGCGGAGGATCCGCGCCCGGCCGTTCCGGACCTCGAGGGTGAAATCGCCGCCGCTGACCCCGGTGAGGGCGAGGTAGATGCGCGCGTCGCGGCCCATCGGCCCCTCCAGGGCGTGCCGCCGCAGCGCGAGGTTCATCGAGGCGATGAAGAACTGGATGCGGTCATCGGTCCGGTGGGGCGTCACGTCGGCGAAGCGCTTCCACACCTCCCGTGCCGAGGGCGCCTGCGGCTGCCAACCCAGGACCTGGCGGGCCCGCTCGCAGGAGACGATCATCGGAACGTTGAAGACCCGCCCCCAGGCAGGGTCCATCGGCGGCTTTCCCATGAGGCGCGCGAGGAAGGGCTGAAGGCGCGCCGCCGCGATGGCGAGCTCCCGCGGAACGGGCACCAGCTGCAGCGAAGCCAGCCGCGCGAACTCGTGGGGAGCCAGCGGCTCCTCCGCGCTGAGGTTGAACGCGCCGCAGACCCCGTCGCGCTTCAGCGCGAGCATCACCGCGTCGGCGACGTCCTCATCCCAGACGACCGGGATGGGAGAGCTCTCCGCATCGACGACCACGCGGCGACGGAACCGGTCCCCGACCGGGTGCTCCATGTGGGTTCCGACCATCACCGCCGGGCGCAGTCGGATGACGCAGAGCTCCGGATGCCTCGGCTCGAATTCGTCGAGGAAGGCCTCTGCGTCGAACCTGCTGGCAGCGTAGGTGAAGTCCGACTGGCGAAGTCGTGGCGCGTCCTCGGTGAGCGGGAGCGCGTGGCCGTGCACGAGCCCGTACGCCGCAACGGAGGAGCCGTAGACCACGCGGTGGATGCCGGCCCGAAGCGCCGCTTCGAGGACGTTGCGGCTGCCCTCCACGTTGACCGACCGGGTGAGGACCGGGTCGTCCTCTCTGCGAACCGCCGCGAGGTGCACCAGCGCGTCGAAGCCTTCGAGCCAGCGCCCGACGTACGGGTCCCGGACGTCGGCCTCGAAGACGTCGAGCTTGTCTGCCACCAGCAGGGGCGGACGCACGTCGAGACAGCGGACCGCGGTGATCGCGCGGTCGTCGATGAGCCGGCGAAGCACCAGCGACCCGAGCTGGCCGCCGCCTCCGGTGACAACGACCCTCATCTTCCCTCCGGGACTTCACAGGAGAATGCTCAGTCCGGTTCGAGCGTGCACGAACGCGGCCAGGCAGGCGGGCGCCTTTCACTTCTGCGCGGCCTGACCTGCTGTCGGCGCCATCCGCCGGTCCTTCGCCTGCAGCCCCATCGCCTTGAGCGCCTCGTGGATGCGCACGCGCGCGCGGGCCCACGGGAGCGCCTCCACCCGATAGCCCTCCAGCGCGGCCATCACCTGGCTCCGGTAGCGGGGACTCCCCGGGTCCGCGATGATCACCACGCCGCGGTCGTTGGCCGAGCGGATCAAGCGCCCGACGCCCTGCCGCAGCTGAAGCAGCGCGCGCGGCAGCCGGTACCGCATGAACCCGGACCACGACTCTCCCGCGAGCCGCTCCTCGCGCGCGGTGACGATGGGCCGCGTGTGCGGTTCGATCGGCAGCTTGTCTATGAACACGCACGCGACCCCTGCGCCGGGGATGTCCAGCCCCTGCCAGAAGCTCCTCGTCCCGAGCAGCACCGAGCCGAAGTCCTGCTCCTGCCGGGCCGCGAGGTTCCGTCCGTTGCCCCGGGATTGGCGGAGCACCTCGATGCCCATCGGCTCGAGCCGGTCGCGCACGCGGTCGCCCACGTCCTCCAGCCTGCGCGTCGACGCGAACAGCCCGAGCACCCGCCCACCCATGAACTGCGCCAGGCCGGAGATGCGCTCGCTCGCCCAGTCCAGGAAGGCCTCGTCCTGGGGGTTCGGTGCGTCGGTCACCAGTATCACCAGGCACTGCCGTTTGAGTTCGAAGGGGGTCCCCGAGCGGATGAACTCCAGCGGCGGCTTTTCGGACTCCGAACCCGGATCGACCCGGTCATCCAGCACGCCAAGGCGCTCCAGGATCCACGGCTGCTCGGGTCCGGTCGACAGGGTCGCGGAGGTCAGCACCAGCGCGCGCTGCTGGATGGCGAGCGCCTCTTCGAACGGACGTCGCACGTCCACCGGCTGGGCACACAGAAGCCACTGCCGGCGGTCCGGCCGGGCGCTGGCGAAGTAACAGCTCTGCGCGTTGGGTTTGTCCGCGAACTCGGAGAGGAGGTCGCAGGTCTCGTTGATCTCCGTGACCGCGCCCGAGAGCTCCCGCTCCAGCGCGGGGTTGCGGACCGCGAGGTTCGGCTGGATCGCCGTGACGCCCGCTCCCAGCAGCTTCGCCAGCTCGACCAGATCCTGCCGGACGTCGCCGAGCGCCTCGCGCACATCCTTCCAGGCGCGGCTCTGCCGGATCTCGTCGGTGATCCGGCACTCCTCCGCGTAGACCCGGCCGCCGCCCGCTCCACCGGAACGAGCGCCGTGCAGGCACAGCCCCAGCACCGCATCCCCCAGGCGCAGGCTGTCCTCACCCACGCGGAAGATCTGCGACTGGACCGAGCCGAGCAGGTCTGCCGCGTCGCGCCCCGCCCCCGACCCGGCGAGCCCGCGCTTGAGCTCCGCCAGCAGTCCCCGCCGCCCGTCGCGTCCCAGGATCCGTTCGCCGACCCGCCCCAGGGTCACCTCCGACAGCTCGGCCCCGAGGGCGGTGGTGAGGACGTCTTCGAGCTCGTGGGCCTCATCGAGCACGAGGTGCTCGACCTTGGGATACCGCTGCGGCCAGGACAGGGCCAGCGCCTGGTTGATGACCAGGACGTCCGCGTCCTTCGCCTGGGCTACCGCCGAGTGGTAGTAGCACTGCTTGTAGTGAGGGCACCGGTCCCCGAGCGTGGTCGCCGCCTCCGAGCGACATCCGTTCACCAGCGCGCCCAGCACGGGGAAGTGCTCGCGGAACCAGTAGCTCACGCGGTCCAGATCTCCGTCCGGGCTTCGCCGCAGGAGCGACCGCAGATACGCGCGGGGGGCGCGATCCTCCCAGGGCATGCCCGCGTCCGCCCGGGTCAGCTCCAGCGTTCGCCGACGGCACAGGTAGTTCGTCTGTCCCTTGAGCAACGCATAACCGAACCTGCCGCCCAGCGCGGAGTGCAGCCGGGGCAGGTCCTTCTCCATGAGCTGGTCCTGCAGCGTCTTGGTGTGCGGCGCGACCGCCACCTTCACGCCATTCGCCGAGGCGAAGAGCGCGGCCGGCGCCAGGTACGCCAGCGACTTCCCCGTGCCCGTCCCTGCCTCGACCGCGAGCCGCTCCCCGCGCGAGAGGGCCGCTGCCACCCGCTGCGCGATGGTGACCTGCTGAGCGCGGCTGCGGAACCCGGGAACGGTCTGCTCCAGCGTCCCACCCGGCCCGAGCACCTCCTCCACCTGCCGCGGCGTGACCTGCGTGTACGGCGAGTCCTTGTCGTCGGGATCTCGCGCGGAGGTGGATCCCCCCTGCCGGAGCCGGTCTTCGCGGGCGGGGAGGAATGCGCTGTCCGGGGTGAGGGTGAGTGGAACGGAAGCGGCCCGACACCGGGCGTGGAGATCCAACAGGAGCTGGACGATGGGCGGGTGCCCTTCGAGCCCGAGGTCGAGGGTGGCGGGGCCGTCCAGTGCCTCGCTGGGAGCGAGGCACGCGAGCACGTCCGCCAGATCCTCGGTGCGACCGTCGGCGACGCAGGCGTCCAGCGCGTAGGTGAGGACGCCGAAGGTGTCTTCGCAGTCCTTCAGGGCGCGGTGGGCTGCGCGGTCCGAGACCTTCGCCCACTTCACCACCGACTCGAGAGAATGGCTGTCGAGCTCCGGGTACAGGTAGTGGAGCAGCTCGCATGAGTCCAGGACCGGGGCTTCGATCGCCTCGAGGATGGGCGCGAGGAAGCTCCGTTCGAACCAGGCGTTGTGGGCGACGACCGTCCACCCGGCGAGCGCCTCGCGCAGCTCATCGGCGAAGGTGAGGAACGAGGGCTGGCTGGCGAGCTGCGCGTCGTCGAGCCCGGTGATGCGGCGAATGGCGAGCGGCAGCGGAATGGACGGCCGGAACAGGCGGGAGATGCGATTCACCACCTGGCCCTCGTGGACGAAGAGGGCACCGACCTCGATCACCTCGTCGGTCGAGGGATTCAGCCCGGTGGTCTCCAGGTCCAGGAAGACGTGGTGATGAAAGAGATCGGCCGACGACGCCATGCGTGGCACACCCTAGCCGGCGGGTCCGACATCCGGGGGCCGGCAAATCGGCCCGGAGCGCCGATTACGCGCCCCGGTAGCCCAGCGCATCCGACTGCTGACTGCCAACTGCCAACTGCCGACCGGTTTACTCACTCGATCGTGAAGACGCCGCTGATCATCTGCCCCATCGCGCAGCCGTACTTCAGCTCGCCCGACTCCTTCGGGGTGAAGTTGACCTCGACCGTCTCGTTGAGCGGGAGCTTCGTCTCGATGCCGTAGCCGGGGATGATGATCTCCGTGGCGCAGGTCTGGTCGGTGGTGCGGGTGATGCGCAACGTCACCGGCTCGCCCTTCTTGAGGACGATCGGGCTGGGCTCGTAGCCGTTCTCGGTGACCTTCATGTCGACCGTCCAGGGCTGCCCGGGCGCCTTCGGCGGCGTCACCGCAGCCTTCGAGGTGCTCGCCTCCGGAGCAGGCGCCTGCGCCTCCTTCTTGCACGCCTGGCTGCCCACGATCAGACCGGCAGCTGCGATGGCGAGGAGGATCTTCACGAACTTTCCGACAGGGGTCATAGGTGCGCCTCGGTAGACACGCTGGCCCTTATCGAAGCGCATGGCAACGCGCAACCCCGTGAAATCCATAGGGGGACGATCGCCCGCGTGCATCTGTGTCGGACTCCTGAGACAAAATGTTTCGACCTGCGGTCCTGCTTTCTGGAGGTGCCGGATGAAATGGAGCGCATACGCAGTCGAGCAGGAGGTGGACGGCGGGCGGGAGGTACACCTTCTGGTGAGCGTGGAGGCCTCCGACGAGGACGGCGCTGCGCGAACGCCGCTGCTGGTCAACCTCGTGCTGGACCGCAGCTCGTCCATGACCGGCGCACCGCTCGCGGCGGCGGTGGAAGCCGCGGAGCAGATCGTCGACGGCTGTGGCCCCGAGGACCACGTCGGCCTCGTGATGTTCGACGGGGTGGTTGAGGAGCGCGTGCCTCCCATTGCCGTCGACGAATCAGGCGGACGCCGGCTTCGGGAGGCCCTTCGCGGCATCTCGCCCGGGCGAGGGACCGCCCTCCACCAAGCCATCCGGACAGGTGCCTCCGCGCTTGCCCGCCTCCTCCTTCCAGGGCGGAAGCCCAAACTCGTCCTCCTCACCGATGGCGAGCCGTCGGTCGGTCCCAGGAAGCCCGCCGCCTTCCAGGCGCTGGGAGAGGAGGTTGCGGCCAGCGGCGTGGCGCTCCATGCACTCGGACTCGGGGCGCACTACCTGCCCGACATCCTGACCGCGCTGACCCTTCCGTCCGGCAATGCCTTCTCCCATGCAGACGGTCCCGA
>JBAWAM010000369.1:0-10113 GCA_049589315.1 Myxococcaceae bacterium | reverse complement strand
CCGAGTGCACCTCTGGCGGGACGCCCTGGTCTTTCAGGCGGATGAGCCCGTCGGCCGTGGCGTCGCACGCGCAGCGACGCTCTTCGATGATCTTCACCAGTTGCGCCGAGGTGACGCCCGCCTTCGCCAGCTTCGCCACCTCGTCGTCGCTCAAGGGGAGCTGCTCGCTGCGCTCGTAGATCTTCGGCAGCTTGTTGGTGTCCCACTCGAGGATGTTGATGGTCTGCGTCTTCCCCGTCGGAAAGGGGAGCGCAACGGATTGCCCGGCGGGCGTGACGGTCGTGATCTGGGCAGGCGCGGTCAGGGCCAGCGCGGCCACCAGTGCGTTCGCGATCAGCATCAGAATCGGTACCCCACGTTCATGAAGATCCGGTGATCCAGCTCCGCGCCAAAGGTGATGTCGGCCGCGTACTGCAGCCCGAGCACGTAGTGATCAGCGAGCACCGAATCCACGCCGACCTGCGGCGACAATCCGAAGCGCACGCCCTCGTTCGGAATGAAGACGGGCCCGGCCTGCACGCCCAGGTTCAGGCTGACCGGATAGAAGCCGGTGCGGAAGCGCGGGCCGACGAACACGTTCGTGCGGCCGGAGTGGAGCGAATACGACGGTGCGATATCGAGCAGGAACCACTCATCGGCCCAGAACGAGCCGGTCAAACCGAGGAGCAGCGGCGGCCCTTTCTCCACGCCACTCAGCGGCGACGCCGGTAGGAGCGCGGCGCCGAAGTTGAGCTGCAGCGAGAAGTCCCCTGCTCCGGGATCGGCGTAGCCGCCCTTGCCGTACTCAGAACCCTCCGGTCCATCCGTCCGACCGCGCTCCTGCGCCATGGCTGCGCCCGGAACGGCCAGGGCGACGACGGCCGCCAGAACTCTCCCAAATCGATTGCGATTCATCCCCACTCCGTTTCGGCCCATCAATTCGTGAGCCGTAGACGCCCGGCCGGCGGAAATATTCACGGGTACCGTGCAAGGTCGCAAGCGCCGTCCAGGCGGGCGGGCAGCCGGGCTGTTGGTTCACATGACCTGCAGGCGTGGGCAGTTTGGGCGCAGAGGCCCACATGCAACGCACGCCCATCTTCGTGTTCCTTTTGTCCACGGTGGCGCTCGCAGCGGCGGCCTGCGCCACGGTGGAGTCTGCCGAGCGCGCCGTCGCGGAGGCCTTGATTCCGCTGGATCAGGAGAATGCGCTCGGGGAGCAGATCCACCGGCAGCTCGGGCAGGAGGGCATCCGCTACATCGAGGATCCGGTCGTGTTGCAGCAGGTCCAGCAGCTCGCTGCGCCCATCCTCCAACAGGCGAAGCGGGCGGCGCCGAAGATGAGTTTCCATGTACACGTCGTGGACAACCCGAAGTCGGTGAACGCGTTCGCCACGCCCGGCGGGCACATCTACATCGAAAGTGGCCTGCTCCAGGCGGTCGACAGCGGGGCCGAGCTGGCAGGGGTGATCGCCCACGAGGCGGCGCACGTCACCGAGCGCCACGCCGCCCGCAACATGGTCCAGGCGTTCGGGTTGCAGACGGTCGCAGCGCTCGCGCTTGGGCGGGACCCCTCCCAGCTCCAACAGATCGCCGCGGCGGTGGTGGCCCAGGGGACCCTCCTCGCCCACAGCCGGTCGCAGGAGATCGAGGCCGACGAGACCGGCGTGGTGTACGCGACCCGGGCCGGCTACGACCCGCAGGGACTTATCGCCTTCTTCGGGACGCTGCAGCAGATGACGGGCAGGACGCCCCGCGCGCTGACCTGGGTCTCCACCCACCCGTCGAGCGAAGACCGCATCGCGAACCTGAAGACCTACATCCGCGAACACCACCTGAGCGCGTCCGGAGGCCACGAGAGCCTCGCGGGCCTCCATCAGCGCCTGCAGCAGCAGGGCGTCGGTGGCGGCGGGCCGCCCCAGCGGTGACTCAGGTCGCGCTCGGGCCGGCCTCTGTCTTCACCCGCGTCTCGTTGCGGGTCACCGGGAGCCATTCGGGGTGCTGGTTGGAGACGAAGGCCAGCATCTTCTCCCGGACGATGCAGCGCAGGTCGAAGGCGTTGCCCGAATTCCCCGCGCTGATCAAGACCCGGAGCAGCTTGATGCGATCCGTGCTGTCCGTCACCTGCACGGCCTTCGCTTTGCCGTCCCACAGGTGCTTCCCTTCATTCTCGAGGATGCGCGTGAGTTCGGCCCGGAACGCGTCGACGTCGGCCGTGTAGTCGACCCGTATCTCCGCCGTACCCAGGATCTCCGGCGAGACCTTGCTCCAGTTCTGGAACGGCTTCTCGAGGAAGTACGTTATCGGGATGACCAGGCGGCGGAGGTCCCAGACCTTCACCACGACGTAGGTCAGCGTGATCTCCTCGATCCAGCCCCACTCCCCCTCCACGATCACCGAATCGCCGATGCGGATGGGCTGGGTGATGCTGAGTTGGATTCCGGCGAGCAGCGTGGCGATCGACTTCTGGGCGGCGAAGCCGATGACCAGGCCGGCGATACCGGCAGAGGCGAGCAGCGAGACACCGACGGAGCGGACGACCTCGAACTGCATGAGGACGAGCGCGCCCGCGATGATCACGACCGCCACCTCCAGCACGTGGCGCAGCATCGTCACCTGTGTCTGCAGCCCGCGTACCCGTGCGACGTCCTCCGGCGATTCGCCCGCGACCCGCTCGTTGATGTACCGGGTCATCAACCGCAGGAAGCGGAGGCAGAACCACGCCACCGCGCCGATCGCCAGCGAGCGCGCCAGCAGGTCCGCAGCATCCAGCGCAGGCGGCGGGAACATCAGCCAGCGTGCTCCCGCAGCGAACAGGATGGAGAAGAACACCCACCGGAGGGGACCGCGCGCGGCGCTGATGACCTGATCGTCCCACTGGACCCGGGTCAGCTTCGCCAACCGCGTGGACGTGCTCAGCGCGACCTTCTCGAGGAGGACCCCGAGCAGCAGCGCGAGTCCGAAGAGCAGCACCGCCCCGGCCCACTGCCACAGCTCCAGCACCCAGACCGGGCGGGAGAAGAAGAAGTCGGGGAGACGCTCCGTCAGCGGCGATGCGCTGGCCGCGTACAGCTTGTCGATCGCGCGGACCGTATCGGACGAGAACACCCAGATGGCCTGCCCACCGCCCGCCGGCGTGATCCGTTGAAGCCGGATGGGCTGGGTCCCCTTCTCCAGCGCCACCTCTCCAATGAGCTCGTATTGGGTGCCGTCGGCCGGGTCACCCGCCGGGTCACTGCTGACGTCCTGGCTCTCGAGCCACAGCTTCCGGTCGAGGACGAACATGAGCCTTCGAGCGAGCTTCGGCCCCTCTACCGACTGCTGCGCCTCGGGGACCGAGCGGAGGTTCAGGAAATGCGCCGCGCCGGCATGGTCGCCGGCGTGGGCGTGCTGGAGGAATCCATCGACGGTGGCGCGCGGCGACCTCCGATCGAGGCCCTCGGGGACCTCTTCCGGTCCCGGAGGGGTCGCCCACACCGCGGGGGCCAAAAACAAAAAGCCGACCCAGGCGAGCCGGCGGATAGAGACCTTCATCCGCTTGCGCTTAACGAGAACCGCCGGGCGCTTCAACCTTCAGGCGCTTCAGCTTGCGCGCCAGCGTGTTCCTGTCCATGGAGAGGAAGCGGGCCGCCTCGCCGATCTGTCCGTTGCTCCGCTCGAGCGCCTGCCGGAGGATCGCGCGATCGACCTGGTCGACCAGGACGCGATAGAGGTCCGGCACGCTGCCGCCGTGAAGCTGGTCGAAGAAGGCGCCCAGTCGGAGATACAGGAGCTCTTCGAGCGGCAGCTTGAGCGGATCCATAGGGGCCGGGCGTCTTAGCGACGGACCCGATGCGGGTCAACGTTGGCCCGAAGCGGCGGGTCTGCTAAGGCAGGGAGCCCCAGCGCCTCGTGGGAGAGCCGAGTCCGTGGAAAAGCATAAGATCCTGCTCATCGACGACAGCGAAATCACACTCGCCATGGAGAAGGCGGTGCTCGAGGCTCGCGGCTACGAGGTCGTCGCGACCTCGACGCTGGTGGAGTTCGAGCGCACCCTTCAGTCCTGGCGGCCCGACCTCATCCTCACGGACATCCACATGCCGGAGGCGAAGGGCACCGACATCTGCCGCACGCTCAAGAACGAGTACGGCACCCAGGACATCCCCATCGTCCTGTTCTCCAGCCTGCCGGACGACGAGCTGTCGAAGCTCGCGGAGCAGGTCGGCGCCGACGGCTCGCTGTCGAAGGCGAACGGACTCGAAGCGCTCGGCGAGAAGGTCGACGAGCTGGTGCAGAGCATCGTCTGGTGAGAAGGGTCTCCGCCGCCCTGGCGGTGATCGCCGCCGTTCTGGGGATTGGCGCCTGGGCTGCGTCGGGTCCGGGAGGCGCCGACGCCCACAAGGCCGCGGTGTTCGTCAGCTCGGACATGCGCGGCTACCTCGGCCCGTGTGGCTGCAGCGAGAACATGCGGGGCGGCATCCCGCGCGCGGCCCACCAGTTGAAGGAGGCGCGGCGCGGCGGCGTCCCCGTTTTCTACGTCGACGCGGGAGATTCGCTGTTCGGGCAGGCGAAGCTCGAGCCCGAGCGCGTGCCGCAGGAGGAGCGAAAGGCCCGGGCCCTGGCGGAGGCGTTCCGGCTCATGAAGCTGGACGCGAGGACTTCGGGTGAGAAGGACGACGCCCGGGGCGCCGCGTTCCGCCGCGCGCTTGGACTGCCGGAGCTCGCGTCCGGCGAGGTGAAGCTGTTGGACGCGAACGGCCACAGGATCGCGATCGCCGCTGGCGCCGATGCGAAGGCCCTCACCTCGGCCGCGCAGAAGGCGCGCGCAAAGGGCGCGGTGTTCGTGATTGGGCTGTTGCACCAGACGCTACAGGCGGCGCAGGCCGCCGCACAGCGCGACGGGCTCGGCGTGGACGTCGTCGTCCTCTCGCATACCGAGTCGGAGACGGCCGGAGAGGAGAACCGCGTCCTGCGCGGGAAGCTCCCGGTCATCCAGGTGCAAAGCAAGGGGCGTTCCCTCCTGAGGCTCGACCTGGTCTTCGAAGGCGGCGACAGCCCGTTCGAACAGCTCACGACGGCCGCGGACGTCGAACGCGAGCTGAAGGCGCTGGATCAACGCGTCGAGCTGCTCAACAAGCAGATCAACCTGCCCGGGCTCGACCCGAAGGCGAAGGCGCTGCGCCAGCAGAAGCTCTCCGAGCTGATCTCCCGTCGCGAGTCACTCGCAGCGAAGGAGGCGCCGACGGCGACCGGCAAGAACGCCTTCTCGATCCGCTTCATCCCGCTCGAGGCGACCCTGCCCTCGGATGACGAGGCCAGGGCGATCGTCACCGCGTACGACCGCGACGTCGGCAAGCTGAACCTCTCGTGGGCGAGGAAGCACGGGCGGGATTGCCCCAGCCCAACTCCGGGAAGGGCCGCCTTCGTGGGCAGCAACGCGTGCCGGACCTGTCACGCCCCCGCGTTCCCGGTGTGGGAGAAGTCCAAACACGCGCACGCCTACGAGACCCTCGAGGCGCAGGGGAAGCAGTACCACCTCGACTGCATCGGCTGTCACGTGACCGGCATCAACAAACCCGGCGGCGTCTGCCGGATCGACAAGGTCGAGGGCCGGGAGCACGTCGGGTGCGAGAGCTGCCACGGACCGGGCTCCCTCCACGCGAAGGCCCCGGGCAAGCGGAACATCTCGCGGGCCAACACCCCGGACGCATGCGTCGGCTGCCACGACCCCGAGAACTCGCCGCACTTCGAGTTCCGAACCTACCTGCCCCAGATCCTGGGACCCGGGCACGGGGCTGACGTCCCCTGATTGACGCTCCAAGTATCGGGCAGATAGACTTTTGCAGCCGCAATGATTCTCGCGACCCTCACGCTTCTGGTGGCTCCACTCGCCGCCGTTCCCGTTGGGGAAGCGCCCGAAGATCTTCCCGTTGAAGCCACCGAGCTCGAAGCGCTGCGGGCGCTGGAAGACGTGGCGCTCGATCCCGGCGCGGGAGCGGACGCGCTGGTGCTTCAGACCATCCAGCGGCTCGGCGCAGCCCACCCGCTCCGGCTCCGCCTCGAGGACGCGCTGGGGGAAACGGATCTTCGGGAGGATGCCCCGCCCGAGCTCGCTCCGGTGACCGATGTGCTCGCGTTCGACGTGAGCCAGGTGCAGGACCGCTACGACATCCCGGTCGAGATGCAGCCGCTGGTCGCGCAGTACATCCGCCTGTTCCAGGGCCCCGGCCGGCGCTGGTTCCGCACGTGGATGGAGCGGTCGACCCGCTACATCCCGGTGATGCAGCCGATCCTCGAAGAACACGGCGTGCCCAGGGACACCGTCTACCTGGCGATGATCGAGAGCGGCTTCTCTTCGCAGGCGTACTCGTGGGCGCACGCAGCTGGACCGTGGCAGTTCATCTCGACGACGGGCGAGGCGTACGGGCTGAAGCAGGACTTCTGGGTCGACGAGCGGCGCGACCCGATCAAGTCCACCCACGCGGCGGCGAAGTTCCTCAAGCGCCTCCACTCGAACCTCGGGCACTGGTACCTCGCCTGGGCGGGCTACAACACCGGCGGTGGCCGCATCCGTCGGGTGAGCGAGAAGAAGGGCACGACCGATTTCTGGGCGCTCTCCGAAGGACGCGGGCTGGCGAAGGAGACCAGGCACTACGTCCCCAAGCTGATTGCCGCGGCGCTGATCGCCAAGCACCCCTCGGCCTTCGGGTTCCAGGCGGACGAGTTCGAGTTCCAGCCCCCCCTGGAGTGGGACGAGGTGCCGCTGCAGGACGCCACGGATCTCGAGGTGATCGCCCGCGCCGCCGGGGTCACGGAGGAGGAGATCCGGGAGCTCAACCCCGAGCTGCGGCGCTGGAGCACCCCGCCCGCGTCCGGGGAAGAGCCGTACAAGCTGCGGCTTCCCAAAGGCCGCGCGCAGCTGTTCACCGAGAACCTGGCGAAGATCCCGCAGTCCGAGCGCTTCAAGTTCTCCGGCCACCAGGTCCAGAAGGGCGACACCCTCTCGGCGATCGCCCGCAAGTACGACTCGAGCGTCGAGGCGATCGTGCGCCTCAACAACATCAAGTCGGCGCGCGCGCTGAAGCTGAACTCCATCCTGATGATCCCGATTCCGTCCGGGAAGCCCATGGTCCAGGCGCGACGCAGCGCCACCGCCCATCGGCCGCAGGAGGAGGGCCGCGTCGCCCGTCACAGCCCGTCGCGCTTCCACACGCTCCGCAAGGGCGAGACGCTGTGGTCGATCTCCCAGCGCTACGACGTGACGGTCGATGAGTTGAAGAAGTGGAACAGGATCCGCGATCACCGCTCGTTGCGCGCTGGTCAGAAGCTGCGGCTCATCTCTCCCTGAGCACCGTCGCTAGAGCACCTTCTTGAGCAGCCTTATGGCGCGGCCCATCACCGGGAGGTGCTCGTAGACCAGTGCGCCGGCGTCGAAGTAGTCGCGCTGGTAGACGATCCGGTCTTCGAACCTCAGCTCGCTGATCCCGTCCGCGGTGATCCGATGGCGAGGCCCCATCCTCACGCGCACGGTCATGGTCCACGGGACCACGGCGCGGCCCGGCCCGATGACCGGATCGCCAAACTCGAAACGGCCCGAGACCAGGTTGTTGGTCAGCCGGTTGAAGTAGTCCGTCACCTCCGCCAGCCCGTTGAGCTGCCGGAAGGGGTCAGTGAACACGA
Source organism: Myxococcaceae bacterium (assembly GCA_049589315.1). GTDB lineage: Bacteria > Myxococcota > Myxococcia > Myxococcales > Myxococcaceae > JBAWAM01. The sequence continues at coordinate 2,478 of JBAWAM010000369.1, read as the reverse complement.
TGTCCGGCGCGTAGAGCTCCCGGGTCGGCAGCGGCTTCGACGGGTCCAATACCGAGAACGCGCGGCAGAAACGCACAACCGGGTCTTCACTCGATGTGGATGTGGAGACGTTCATGTTCCCCCCGTGGGCCCTGGACGGCGCGGGGAGCGTACACGAACGACTGCTCAGCGCTCGTCGAGCAAGGCCTTCAGCTCGCGGATCCGCTGCGTGACGAACGATCGGTCGATGCTCTGGTATGCCTCGGGCAACAGTTCCCGGCTCGTGCACTCCTGCACTGCCACCAGGTTCTGCAGCTCGATCTCCAGCGGGTACGAGGGGGGCACGAAGTCCTTGATCACCGCGCGCAGGTCCTCTTCGGTCACCTTCTCCCGGTCGTCGGCCAGCGCCCGGAACTTCGCGCGGACCAGCATGGCCTCGATGTCCGCGCCGGAGACGTCCTTCGCGGACGGATCGAGCAGCGCGGAGACCGATCCCACGTCGATGTCCACCTTCGTCTTCCGGGCGAGCACCTGGAACAGCGCGTCCCGCTCGGAATCCTGCTGCGGATAGAACAGCGCGAGGTGCTCCTCGGCGCGCCCCTGCCGCTTGAGGTCGATGGGCAGCAGGTCGGGGCGGCACGTGAGCAGGAACCAGATGATCTTCCCGCGGTACTCGGTGTTTCCCATGAACGAGGCGATCGACGCGAACACGCGGCTCGACGTCCCCGAATCCCCGGAGGCGTCCCGGCTGCCGAGGAACGCGTCGGCCTCGTCGATGATCACCGCCACGGGCCACAGCGCCTTGAGCAGATTGAAGATTTTCTCGAGGTTCGCTTCGGTGACACCCTGCCACTGGCTCCGGAAGTTGAGGAACTTCACGCAGGGGATCCCGATGTCGCCGGCGAAGCAGGTGGTGAGGAACGTCTTGCCCGTGCCGACCGGGCCGGAGATGAGGTAGCCCATCGGCATCACCTCGCTCCTCCCCTTCCGCAGCGCGTTGGCGGCCTGGCGCAGCATCTCCTTCGCCCGAGCGTGTCCGGCGACGACCTCCAGACCGTGCGAGGGCTCGATGAACTCCAGCAGCCCGTGGCACTCGGCCTGGATGATCTCCTTCTTCCGCTCCTTCAGCAGCTCCGGGGTGATCCGCGTTCCGTGCTCGAGCGCCTCGGTGAGCAGCCGGTCGAGGTTGATGCGGGACAGGCCCGCGGTCATCTGGGCGAGGGCCTTCAGCGGCACGTCGGAGTGCGACTGCAGCTTGCGCCCGCCCAGCTTGAACTTGATGTACGCCTCGCGCTCCTCGAGGTCGGGCAGCGCGATCTCGATGTTGCTGATGTACGGATTGCGCGAGAGCCGCGGCGACATGTCCGCCAGGTTCTCCGCGATGAACACGATCGAGAGGTCTCCCGCGAGCAGCTGCGGATCGTGCGCCCACTTCGCCAGGGTGGCGAGGACGTACCGGTCCTCGGAGGAGAGATGGCTGAGATCGCCGGCCGGTGCGAGCGTCTCGGCGAAGTCGATCACCAGCGCGAGCGACTTGCCGTCGGCCAGTCGCAGCCGCAGGTAGTTCTCGAGGATCTGCAGCGCCCGACCGGGGTCTCGCGGCATCACCTTCGAGAACTCGGTCCCGTAGATCGCGTCGTAGCCCGCCAGCGCGCGGTTGAGGTCCGCCTGGGTCTCGGGCGAGGACGCCCGGATGCCGGACGAGCGATCGTAGAAGACGACGTGGTCGCGCGCGCCGAACAGCTCCTCGGACAGGAACGTCTTCAGCGTCCCGTAGCCGGGCGAGCCGTCGTCCTGGGTGGTCGGCTGCAGGTCGCGGACCGCGCCGTGGAGGAGGAACGTGCTGACGGTCCGGGTGTAGTAGCGCTGTGCGAGCTTGCGAGCCCACCCCGGGAGACCAGCGAGAGGATCGGTGCGCGTTCGACGCGCTTTCTGAAGAGCCATGCCGCCTCCAGAACGCCAGGGAAGTTCAGATTGTTCGCGGGGACGGAGTTCAGGGATCCGTGGCACCCGCATTGGCGTCCGGGGCCGCATCCTGCTTCCGCTTCAGCTCGGGCGCAAAACGCGTGACCTCCGTGCCCTTGATGACCTCGATGGTGCCGGTGAAGGACTCCCAGCCCTCCGCGGTGATCACCACCACCGCGGGCCCGGCGTTCACCCTCTCGAACGGGGGCCACTTCGAGGTGTCGACCTCGACGCCGTTGATGTTGATCCGGGCGGTCCCCTCGAGCGCATCCGGGAGCACGAGGAAGAGGAACCCTTCGGAGGGGCCCCGGGAGAGCATGACCGCCAGCCCAGCGAGCAGCAGGACGGCCGCCGCCGCGATCGCGCCAAAGAGTCGAGGGTTCGACCTGCCCAGACGTCGCAGGACAGCGGCCTCCGGGTTGGTTGACGTGGGCTCTTCGTCGTCGTCGTCCTCGTCCGGGCTCCCCAGGGGCGCGGCCGCGGGCCGGGCCTGCTGCTGCGGGCGAGCGGGCAGCAGCGCAGGCGGCCGTGGCT
>JBAWAM010000368.1:0-8820 GCA_049589315.1 Myxococcaceae bacterium | reverse complement strand
CGCAGCCCCGGAGTCCCGCCGCGGTTCCGGGCCGGAACCAGCGAGGAAGAACACGCCGCAGCAGCCCGGGACCAGTAAAGAACCTGGCCCACGCAGTCGGGCGATTCCCGCCGACGTGCGGCGCGCTGTCTGGGAACGCGAACAGGGCAGCTGTTCGTTCATCGGGACTCATGGCAAGCGATGCGGTTCCACGCACCAAATGGAGTTCGATCACGTGCATCCTTACGCACTTGGAGGCGAAACGACCGTCTCGAATGTCGCGTTGAGATGTCGGATCCACAATCAGCATCGTGCCCGTACGCATTTCGGCGAGGCGCACATGGCGCAGTTCACACGTTCCGCCCGCGTGGTCGGTCCCTCGGGCGGGCAGCAGCATCTTTTCGGTGCCGCCGGTCCCGATTGACGACTGCTCGGGTCACGCCCAGCCTGCCCCGTGAAGCACGAGGCCCGCCACCGCGCCGCCCAGGACGAGCCTGCTCGAGTTCAGCTTGAAGCGCAGGAGGAGGACGGCGCTGAGCAGGGCCAGGGCGATCGTCCAACCGTCGATCAGGGCTGCCCGGCCGAGCTCCCAGGTCACCACTGCCATCAGGGCCAGCGAGGCTGCGATCACGCCGTCGAGGAAGGCGCCGGCAGCCCGGGACTGGCGCAGCCGAGGGACCAGCGGACCGCTGAGCGCGACGAAGATGAAAGCCGGAAGGAAGATCCCGATCGTCGCGACGAGGGCGCCTGGCGGGCCGCCCAGCACGTACCCGATGAAAGTGGCGGTGGTGAAGACCGGACCGGGCGTGACCTGTCCAACGGCGACAGCATCGAGGAGCTGTTGCTCGGTCAGCCAGCCCCATCTCTCGACGAGATCCGATCGAATGAACGCGAGCAGGACGTATCCGCTGCCGTAGAGCACCGCGCCCGTCTTCACGAAGAAGAGGAACAGCTTCCCCAGGCTGAAGGCGAGCCCGCCGGATGCCGCGCTCGTCACGACCAGCGCTCCCGCTCCCCACACCGGTACGAGCGGGCCGTGCAGTGGTCCCCCAGGGGATGCGCTGACCCGGGCCATCGTGCGGGTCGATGCGACGAGCACCACGCCCGCCGCAACGAGGATGAGCAGCTCATTCAGCCCGAACACGTTCGCGATCGCGGCACCCACCGCGATGACCCAGAGGAGCGGGGTCTTCAGCGCCGAGCGGCCCAGGCCCCAGAGCGCCTGCAGAACGACGGCGATGATCACCGGCTTCACGCCGTAGAGGACCGCCTCGACCTGGGGGAGGTCGCCGAAGCGGACGTAGACCCAGGCGAAGCAGGTGACGAGCAGGGCAGCGGGAAGGATGAAGCAGGTCCCCGCAACCAGCAGCCCGGGCCAGCCCGCGCGCCGATGACCGATGTGGATGGCGAGCTCGGTCGAGTTCGGTCCGGGGATCAGGTTCGTCGCGCCCAGCAGATCGAGGAACTCGTCGCGGGTCAGCCAGCCATATCGACGGACGACCTCGTCCTCCATCATCGCGATGTGCGCCGCGGGGCCCCCGAACGCGGTGACACCGAGACGAAAGAACAGCAGCGCGAGCTCGCGAAGCCGGGCGGATCGATCCGAGGGGTCGGCAGGTGCTGACATTCGAGCGCAGCTTCCCATCTAGAATGTCGCCATGGCTGCGAAGAAATTCAGAGCGAGGATCTGGCGCCCGGAGGGGGTCGGCACGTCCTTCTTCATCACCATGCCCTTCTCGGTGGAGCAGGTCTGGGGACCCCGGGCGCGCGTCGCATCGCAAGGAGCACGTGTCGTTCATCTCCAAGGCAAAGAAGGAGGAGACGCGTCAGCGCCGTGCGGCGAAATCTGTTGAGTTGCTCACAGAACGACGCCGCGCAAAGAGTTAATGCATTTTGTTGGGTGGGTCAAAGGAAACCCGGGCATGAAGCGCGCCGATAAACTCACTATCTATGCCCATCCGCCCTTCAAGACCGTGGACCCCCGGCAGCACCGATTCCAGAGATTCCAGCTCCTCCCGGTCCGAGTCTTCCCGTTCGCGCTCGTCGCGCTCCTCGGGTTCACCGCGCGAGAGCGCCGAGCCGAAGGAATCGAAGTCGACCACTGAGCAGACGAAGACGAAATCCGGCCTGGAGAAGTTCTTCGACGCGGTCGACAAGGTCGAGAAGGTGACCGGCGTGCTGGGCGCGGCGCTCCAGGGCGCGAGCGTCGTCGGCAAGCTGGCCCAGACGCTTACGCCTTCCAGGAACCAGCCCGACTACGTTCCCTATCCGGCGTACGACCCGTACGCCGGCAACTCGCAGCCGATGCCCCAACCGGGCCCGGGATACGCCCAGCCGGGGTACGCCCAGCCGGGGTACGCCCAGCCGGGATACGCCCAGCCGGGATACGCCCAGCCCGGATACGCCCAGCCCGGATACGCCCAGCAGGGTTTTTCGCGGCAGCCCTACGACTACGCGGCCGGGTACCAGAACGACATGCGCGGTGAATGGGATCGGTCCCTCGATCCGATCGCGAACAAGGCCTACACCTACGGCGAGCTCAAGCCGTACATCGACGCCTCCGCGAAGAAGTACGGCGTCGACCCGTATCTCATCGCCGGGATGCTGAAGAAGGAGTCCACGTTCACCAACTGGATTCACCACAAGAACCCGCAGGCGCACGGGCTCATCGGCGTTACCGAGAATGGCATGCTGCCCGAGTTCGAGGCGTTCGCGAGCCAGCAACTGGGCAAGAAGGTGACCTACGGGAAGGGAACGAATGCCAAGCCGTTGCACCCCGACCTGCAGATCGAGTTCCTCGCCAAGAAGCTCGACGAGATCAAGAAGAAGCACGGTCTGCAGTCACACCAGCAGGCGGCGGGGGCCTGGTACCTGGGCGACTTCGCGGGCGTGAAGAACCACCTCCACAAAGCGGCGACGTACCAGCAGCAGCTTCAGAAGAACATCAACCAGGTCAAGCAGGGGACGCCGTAGTGAGGACCTCGGTTCCGGGCGGGAGCACTGCACTCCCGTCCTGGAGCTGAACCAGCAGCGGGATGGCCGCGCCCGTATCTCCGAAGCTGGCCATCCCCCGTACCTTGCCTTCGACGCGCGATCCGTCGGGCCGGTGCAGGATCACCGGATCACCCACCCGGACGATGGGGGTCCTTCGCGGGATCCCGGGCATCAGCACCACCGCCGAGCCGCCGAGAGGGTTGGCCTGCTCCACGGTGAAGAGGAAGCGCTCTGCCGGACCTGCGCCGAGGTCGGGTGCCAGCTCGCGCGCAAGTCGCTCCACGAGCAAGGTCAGCGGGTGCATCGCGCGCTCGAGCTTCGGGAGATCCCTTTCGATCGCCTCATCGACGTCGCGTCCCGTCTTCACCAGCGATTCCGGAAACGCGCGCAGCCACTGCGCATACATCTCCGGGCCGAGCTCGGCGTGGAACTGGACGCCGACGGAGCGGCCGACCCGAAAAGCCTGTTGCGGGTACCGCGCGGTGGACGCCAGCAGCTTCGAGCCGGGGACCGGGTCGAACGTGTCGCCGTGCCAGTGCACGACGTCGAAGCTCTCCTCGAACCCGGCGAACAGCGGGTCCTCCAGTCCTTCGCTCGTCAAGGTCACCGGTTGGACGCCGATCACCATCCCCTTGTCACCGGCGTACACCCGCGACCCCGCCGCCGCCGCGAGGATCTGCGCGCCCAGGCAAACGCCCAGCACGGGCCGATCTGCGCGAAGGCGTTCGCGAACGAGCGCGATCTCCTGCTGCAGCCACGGATACTGCTCCGCCTCGTAGACCGCCATCGGCCCGCCCATCACCACGAGGGCGTCGGCGTCGACGTCCTCGGGGCGTGGATCGCGCAGGCGCTCGACGACCTCGAAGCCGGCGCGGCGCAGCGCAGGCCTGAGCCGGTCGGGTCCCTCCAGTGGCTCATGGGTCAGCACTACGGCTGTCGGCAGGCGATTCGAGGTCATATGGCTCAGAGCGCTTTGAGGAATGCCACCAGATCATCCACCTCGGGGTCGGTCAGCAGGCTGACCTTGCCGTGGGCGTCGGACCCGCGCTGGCGATCGATCATGATCCGGTCGCGCAGGGTCGCCGCGCTGCCGTCGTGCAGATAGGGGCCGGTCCGCGCGACGCCCAGCAGCGACGGCGTGTTCAGTCCCTTCGAGAGGAACACCCGATCATCGTTGACCTGGCGACCGGTCACGAAGGTCCCCACGTCGGCGAAGGTGTTGTTGGTGAGGGCGGCACCCGCATGGCACTCGTTGCAGCCGGCCTTCTGGAACGCCTGCGCACCGCGGACCTGCGCCTCGGTGGGCGAGGCGTACTTGTGCGGGTTGTCCGGCGCGGGGAGGGTGTCGATGAACGCGAGCAGCTTGCGCTGCTGGTCCCCGGTCAGGCCCCGGCCTCCCATGCGCTCGCCCACCGTGACGTCCACGAAGGCGCCGAAGTCCGCGTGTTCGCCACCCCAGTGAAAGGGGGCGGTCTGCGGCACCATGCGCCCTGCGAGCGAAGGCGTCTGCCGCGGGCCTTCGTTGAAGTTCCACACGTGTCCGTCCTCGCGGCCCTCCAGGTGACAGCTGCCACAGGAGATGCCGACCTGGGGGCTGTTCATCGCGACGTCCGTGGCGCTGAAGAAGAGGCGTCGACCTTCTACGACGTCCGGGGGGAGTACGTCGTCGGCGATCTCGATCGGTGCGCCCTCGACCTCGAGTCGGCTCTGGGAGCCGGAGGAAACGATCACGTGGATGTCGTGGCTGAAGCTGTTGTGCACGTACAGGCGGAGCCCATCGCGGCTGAGCGCCAGGCCGGTCGGCGCCGAGCCGACCTTGATCACCTCGCGGACGTTGCTGCCAGAGCTCGGGTCGAATCCCCCGCTCGTCGGCACCACCGCGACGTTGTCGCTCTCACGGTTCGCCACGTACAGCCAGCTCCCGCTGGCGTCCAGGACGAGCGCCGTGGGCCCCTGGACCGGCTCGCCCATCGGATCTCGCATCACCGTCGAAGGGTGGCTCAGGACGTCGAAGCCGTTGGGGCACCCCTGGATGGACTCCACGAGCGGCGAGAGTTCGTCGACTCCGAAGGTCGCGATGCCGGGTGTGGTCACCGCGCCGGTCCGTCCGCAGCCCCCTCCGCCTCCTCCGTAGGCACCTCCGCTGCCGGTCGACGTCGTCGTCGCATTCAGCACCGCGTCACTCGACCAGACGACAGGCGCGTAGACCCGGAGGTCATGCGGGTCCACCACCACCTGACCCATGGCGCGCGGGGTGACGGTCGAGAAGCCCGTCTCGAAGTCACCGTTCACCGCGGAGCGGAGCGATGTGCCGCTCCGGACGACCTGCTGCCGCGCGAGGTCGACTTCGATCAGGTCGCCCGGACGATACCGCGAGATCACCGCGCGTTCGCCCTCCACGACCGCGATGCCCCGGGGATCCGACGGGAGCTCCATCTCCCATCTGGGTTGACGGGTGGCGTGGTCGATGGCGATGAGCGACCCGCGATCCGCGTCCGTCAGCGACGCGGCGTTCACCACGTACAGCGTCTTCGCGTCGCCGGACAGCGCCAGGCCCACCGGTTCGACGCCGACCGGGATCCGATCCACCCACTGCCAGGCGCCACGGGTGAAGACCGACACGCTGCGATCGCCGCGGTTGGCGACGTACACGGTGTCATCCGGCGCGACGAGGATCTGCTCGGGCCACTTCCCGACCTTCACCTCGGCGACCTTCGCCCGGGTCTCGGCGTCTACCACTGCGACGAACTCGTTGTCTGCGTCGACCGCGTAGAGCAGCGCGTCGTCCTGGGACAACGCCAACGTCCCCGCAGCGCGAACGTGCCCGTCCTTCTCGGCGAGCTTCTGGCTGCAGGCGGTGAGCAGGACGGCCGACACGCCTCCGACGATCCATGACTTCATATGGGAGCCCCCACCGCCCCCGGCGGGCGGCCTGGAAGAACGCTAGCGCAGCCGCGGCGGTCGAGCAGGGTCGTGTCTCCTGGAGATGGCGCAATGCCAATTTCCGTGCGATGGCAGCGGTGGGCACGCGACGGAGGGATTGAACCTGGCGCGCACAGATCCGGTCGAGGTCCTGGTGGAACGCCTGGAGCTCCCGTTCAACACGTGGGGGGTAGATCCCTTCGGGATCTCGAAGGTTCATCTGGCGACAGTGTTGCGGTTGCTCGCGCCGCTGTACCGCCACTACTTCGACGTGAAGGTCTACGGGATCGACCACGTCCCCGCGCGTGGACGCGCGATGCTGGTGGGGAACCACTCCGGCGGCATCGCGCTGGATGCGGCGATGGTGTTCACGTCCCTGTTCCTGGAGAAGGACCCGCCGCGGCTCGTGCAGGCGATGGCGGAGAGGTTCGTCTCGAGGGTGCCGTTCCTCTCCGAGTGGGCCCAGCGCACGGGGCAGCTGACGGGCCTGCCGGAGCACGCGGTCCGCCTGCTCGAGGACGAGCGCCTCCTCCTGGTGTTCCCCGAGGGCGCGCGAGGGACGGCGAAGCTGTATTGGGAGCGCAACTCGCTGGTGGATTTCGGCACCGGCTTCATGAGGCTGGCCTTGCAGACCCGCTCGCCGATCATCCCGATGGCGTTTCTCGGAGGAGGTTCGGCGATCCCCACGGTGGTGAACCTGTACCGACTCGGCAAGTACGTCGGCGTGCCGTACCTGCCCATCACGCCATGGGGGCTGCCTCTGCCGCGACCCGCGCACCTGGCCATCCACTACGGAGCGCCGATGCGGTTCGAGGGCACCGGTGCCGAGGAGGATTCGGTGATCGAGGGCTACGTGGAGCAGGTGAAGCGGCGGATCTCCGGGCTGATCGAAGAGGGCCGCGCGATGCGCCGGAGGGGCGCATGAGGGTGCTCATTCCCGGCGCAGCGGGCACCCTGTCCAGCCGGGTGGCGCGGACCCTGGCGAAGCGCGGGCACGAGGTGATCGGCATCGACGTGCGCCCGTGGATCGAGCCGCCGGTGGAGTTCTACCAGGTGGACATCCGCAAGCGCGCCGCCGAGGACGTGTTCCGGCGCCGTCGACCGGACGCGGTGATCCACATGGCCACGGTGAATGCGCTCGCTGCCGGGACCGAGGAGCGCGAGCGCATCAACCTCGGAGGCACCCAGGCGGTATTCGAGCACTGCCGGAAGTGGGGCGTGAAACAGATGGTGTTCGTCGGCCGACACACCTACTACGGGGCCGCGCCCGACGCGCCGCTGTACCACACGGAGGACGAGCCCCCGCGCGCGCTGGACGAGTTCCCGGAGCTCGCGGACCTGGTCGCAGCGGATCTCTACGCGGCCACGGCGCTGTGGCGGATCCCGGAGCTGACCACCAGCGTGCTTCGCATCTGCTACACGCTGGGAACCCGCCGGTCCGGAGCCCTGGCCACGTATCTGTCGGGTCGGCGCGTTCCGACGATCCTCGGCCACGACCCGCTCTTCCAGTTCATGCACGAGGAGGACGTGGTGACGGCGATCGTGCTCGCGCTGGAGAAGAAGCTGCGCGGTGTGTTCAACGTCGCCGGGCCCGCTCCGGTGCCGCTGTCGCTGCTCATCCGCAAGGCTGGCCGCACGCCTGTGCCGGTCCCGCGGCCGCTGCTGCAGCGTCTCCTGGGCAGGCGCGGATTTCCCCGACTCCCTCCGGGTGCCCTGGGGCACCTCAAGTACCCGGTGGTGATCGACAGCAACGCCTTCCGACGCGCGACGGACTTCCAGCACGCGTGGGACGAGGTGAAGACGGTCGAGGCGTTCCGAACCGCCCAGCCTCCGCGCGTCAGAACCTGAGGGCGACCACCTGAACGGATGCGGCCCGCGCGGTCGCGGGGGCGTCCGAGGGCCGCACCACGAACCGCTCGGGTCGGCGCGAGGCTCCGAGGCTGGCCTGGGCCGCGTCGGCTCGCCCGGTGTTCCAGTGGAAGCCCCATGAGGCACCCGCGGGGATGGCGATGTCGTGGAGTGCCAGCCCCAGCAGCGTGATCACCGAGGACAGGCTGCCATAGGTGTCGGCGCTTCCTCCCGATTGGAGCGGCAAGATGGCCAGGGCCAGGCCGGCATACAGGGCAATCGACCCGAGCTGGGCGACCCAGGCGCCGGCGAGTGCGCCCAGGAAGCCGCCTCCGGCTTCATCGCGGTTGCCGGCTGTATAGACGCCCAGCGCGGCCGCGAAGGGGACCAGCACGAAGTCGGCGACGCCCGCGACGAGCACGCCCATGATCACCGCCGCGAGCCCGTCCCCGCTGTTGCTGCCGGCCGCGTAGAGGATCCCCGTCATCAGGCCGAGCCCGAGCGACAGCACGTCCGCTCCCAGCACCATGAGCGTGCCGGTGAAGGTCTCGCGCCACGACATGCCCCCCGCGTGGGGATCGAGCTGCAGCCGCGGGTCGGTCGACGCCCGAGGCGGCTGAGGCGTCAGCTCGGGGGAGACCTGCGGCGGCGCGCTGGGCAGGTCACCGCCCGGCGCGGTGAGCAGGGGCGGTGCTGGCAGCGGTTCGTCCACGGGCGAGGCGCTCTGTCGGATCCCGAAGAGCTCGAGGCCGGGCTCGTCCAGCAGGCGGGCGCTGGACGTCAGCAGCGAACCCGCCTGGGCAGATCCCGCGAACAAGGAGATGAGAAGCACCAGTGTGGCGCGCATGAATCCTCCGGACGCCGGGAGCATACGCCCAGAGGTGGCACACCTTCACGCTTCATCGTCGGACGGGCGCCCACGCGCGCAGGTCAGACCTCACGCGCCCACATCGCGCGGAGATCGGCTGGCAGGTTCGACGAGACCTTCTCCGCCTCGCCTTCGGTGATGTGGGCGCGCGCGGTGGCGAAGACCGCGCGGATGAGCTGGAGCGCCTCCTCCTCGCTCTTCTGGAGGTC
>JBAWAM010000367.1:0-8734 GCA_049589315.1 Myxococcaceae bacterium | reverse complement strand
CGGATGGCTTCGGGGACCTCGTTGGCCTTGCCCAGGCCCACGCCGACGTGACCGGCGCCGTCCCCAACAACTACCAGTGCAGCGAAGGAGAACCGACGGCCGCCCTTCACCACCTTGGCCACGCGGTTGATGTTCACCACGCGGTCGGTGAGGTCCAGATCGTTCGGATTGATGGGAGTCGAAGTAGCCATGCCGATTCCTTTAGAACTTCAGTCCGCTCTCGCGGGCGGCATCCGCCACCGCTGCGATTCGGCCCTGGTAGGGGAAGCCGTTGCGATCGAACACGACCGCTTCGATGTTGGCGGCCTTGCACTTCTCCGCGATGAGCTGACCGACTTTGCGGGCCTCGGCCTTCTTGTCGCCCTCGGCGGGCGCGCCCTTGTAGTCCTTGGAAAGCGTCGACGCGGCGGCCAGTGTCTGGCCCGAGGTATCGTCCACCACCTGCGCGTAGATGTGCTTGAGGCTCTTGTAGACGGTGAGGCGCGGGCGCTCCGCAGTGCCGGACAACTTCCGACGGATGCGCGCCTTCCGCTTGAGACGGGAATTGATCTTCGCCATGACGTTTCTTTTCTCCTTCCGGCGGCGATCAGGACTTCCGCCGCCGGATGATGAGGTGCGGCACTAAGCCGTACCGGTCTTGCCTTCCTTACGACGAACACGCTCGTCCGCGTACTTGATACCCTTCCCCTTGTACGGCTCAGGGGGACGGAGCGCACGGATCTTCACGGCGGTGGCCCCGAGCGACTCACGGTCCACAGCACGGAGGGTCAGCCCGATGGTCGGCAGGCCGTCCTCAGTACGAGGCGCCTTGTCCATCTCGGCGGTGACCCCCTCGGGGAGATCAAACACCACAGGGTGCGAGAACCCCAGGGTGAAGTGGACCGCCTTCCCCTTGACCTCAGCGCGGTAACCGACGCCGCGGATGTCGAGGCGACGCTCCCAGCCGGTGGCGACTCCCTTTGCCGCGTTGGCCATGATCGCACGGGTCAAACCGTGCATGGCGCGCGACTCGGAGGAGTCATCCGGGCGGGTGATGATCAGCTGGCCGTCCTTCTGCTCGAGCTTGATCGTGGGGTTGGGAATCTTGACCGAGAGCTTGCCCTTGGGGCCCTCGAAGTTCGCGGTCTGACCGGACACGGTGACCTTCACCTTGTCAGCCAGCTTGATGGGCATTTTTCCTACGCGACTCATGGATAGCCTCTAGTACACCGTGCAGATGATTTCGCCGCCCACCTTCTGCTTGCGGGCTTCGCCGTCGACCATGACGCCCTTCGACGTGGAGAGGATCGCAATGCCCATTCCACCGAGGACCTGGGGGATCTCCCTCGAATTCGTGTAGCGACGCAGACCCGGCCGCGAGAAGCGCCGGATGCCGCTGATCGCCGGAGCCTTGTCCGGTCCGTACTTCAACTGAACCGAGAGCTCGTTCTGCGGCTTGCGCTCGTGCACGGTGAACTCGGCGATGTAGCCCTCATCCTTCAAAACCTGAAGAACCTGGACCTTGAGCTTGGAGGACGGCATCACCACCTGCGCATGGTGGGCGCGGGAAGCGTTGCGGAGACGGGTCAGCATGTCTCCAATGGGGTCATTGACCGGCATGTTCGGCTCTACCTTCTACGCGGGGCTCACGAAGTCCCCGCCTGCGGCCGTTGCGCCTACCGGGACCTTTCCGGCGGTACACTACGGCGGATTCGGACTGCTGGGTCTACGGTTGGCATTTCGCAGTGGGCAGGCAGCCTCCGACTGCTGTCTGCCAACTGCTGACTGCCTTCTCCTACCACGAGCTCTTGGTCAGGCCCGTGATCTCACCTGCCAGCGCACGCTTGCGGAGGCAGATGCGGCACATCTGGAACTTCCGCAGGAACGCGCGGGGGCGGCCGCAGAGCGGGCAGCGGTTGTACTGGCGCACGGCGAACTTCGGCTTGCGCTTCGCCTGGGCAATCTTCGAAAGCTTGGCCACGGTGGTGTTCTCCTGGATCGATTACTGGCGGAAGGGCATCCCGACGTGACGGAGCAGAGCAAGCCCGTGCTCGTCGTTCCGGGCGGAGGTCACGATCGTGACGTTCAGCCCCTTCACCTTCTCGATCTGGTCGTAGTTGATTTCCGGGAAGATGATCTGTTCGCGGACACCGAGGGTGTAGTTCCCGGCTCCGTCGAAGGCCTTGTTCGACACGCCCTTGAAGTCGCGCACGCGCGGCAGGGCGACGGTGATCAGACGGTCGAGGAACTCCCACATCCGATCGCTGCGCAGCGTCACCATGGCGCCGATCGCCTGCCCCTCGCGGAGCTTGAAGTTCGCGATCGACTTGCGGGCGCGGGTGACAACCGGCTTCTGGCCGGTGATGACACCGAGCTGATCCACGGCGGACTCAAGGATCTTGTTGTTCGCCAAGGCCTCGCCCAGACCCATGTTGACGACGATCTTCTCGATACGCGGCACCTGGTTCGGGTTGTTCCAACCGAACTCCTTCATCAGCGCCGGGATGACCTCGGAGCGGTAGCGCAGCTTCAGCCGCGCCGGCTTCGCCTCGAGCCCCTCTACGATGTTCGCCGTAAAGCCCGTTCGCTTGGCTTCATCCTTCTTGCCGCGGGCCTTCTTGGTCTTCTTCTCGTCCGCCATTTTGTCGTTCTCCTGCTTCGGAGGCCCCCTGCTCGCTGGCCGCCGATCAGTCCTGCTACAAAGAAAGAAAATCTACCGATCGGCAGTCAACCGTTGGTCGCTTTCACCAACCGTGGACCGCCGACCCCGTCTTCCCGCGTGTGCGACGGAGGGGCCGCGCGTATGCCCCAGAATACGCCACTAGTCAATGACGGCGTCGCACTTCTTGCAGAAGCGCTTCTTCGTCTCGCCCTCGACCCGGATTCCCACCCGGGCTGGCTTGTCGCACTTCGGGCAGACCACCTGGACGTCTGCCAGGGCGATCGTGCCCGGCTTCTCGACGATGCCGCCCTCAGGGCTCTGCGCCGTACGCTTGAGGTGCCGCTTGACCAGCCGCAGCCCCTCGACCCGAACGCGCTCCTCTTCCCGGTCGATCTCGAGCACTTTGCCCCGCTTGGTGGCGGCAGTGCGCTCTGCGCCCTTGGTCACCTGGACCGTGTCTCCAACCTTCAGCTTCTGCATTGTTTCGTCTCCAAGGCTGGCAGCTCGCAGCCGGCTGCCGGCTGCCTGATGCCAGCTGCCTGCTCGCCTAGAGCACTTCCGGCGCGAGCGAGATGATCTTCATGAACTTCTTGGCGCGGAGTTCGCGAGCGACCGGCCCGAAGATGCGCGTTCCGATCGGCTCGAGATCCTTGTTGATCAACACGGCCGAATTGCCATCGAACTTGATGAAGCTACCGTCCGGACGGCCAACCTCGCGGGCGGTCCGAACGATCACGGCCTTGGCCACGTCGCCCTTCTTCACCTTCGAGTTCGGCAGGGCCTCGCGCACCGACACGACGATCACGTCGCCGATGGACGCGTACTTGCGCTTCGAACCGCCGAGCACCTTGACGCAAAAGACCTTCTTGGCGCCAGAGTTGTCGGCCACGTCGAGCACGCTTTGCATCTGAATCATGGATGTCTCCTAAAGTCTGGCAGCTGGCGGCCGGCAGCCGGCAGCGAGCCGGTTGCCAACCTGGGCCGCCGCGCGTGTCAAACGCCCGTCGTCCGCTCGATGATCTCCACCACGCGCCAACGCTTGTCCTTCGACGTCGGCCGGGTCTCGGCGATGCGAACCTTGTCACCCTCGTTGATGGTGATGGTCTTGGGGTAGTCGTGGTCCTCGGCGTGGGCCTTGTACTTCTCACGCCGGTTGATGATCTTCCCGTACTTCGGGTGCGCAGTACGGCGCTGGACCGTGACCACCACAGTCTTCTGCATCTTGTTGGAGGTCACGATGCCAACGCGGGTCTTGGGACGCCCGCGGGTCGCCTGGCTCTTCGTCTCAGTCGTTGCTTCCGCCATGGTTCTCACTCCGGGCTTACTGCGCCCTCTCCTTCTGGGAGAGAACGGTCAGGATCCGCGCCAGCTCTCGCCGGTGGTTGCTCCGCTCCGCCGGGCTCTCGAGAGTGCCCGTGCGCATCTTCATCTGGTCCTGGAACAGCGTCCCGCGCATCTCCTCCGCGCGCCGCTTCAGGTCCTCAATCGTCAGTTCGCTCAATTCCTTGGCCGTCGCCATTTTTCTTCTCTCCGGTCGGCAGTTGGCAGTTCGAAGTCAGCAGACTCATCTGGAGCTGGGGCAACACGCGTGGAGTCGGCTCGTACCTACTGCCAACTGCCAACCGCAAGCTGCCGACCCGCTTCAGATCGTCTGCTCGCTCCGGTGGACGATCTTCGTGAGCACCGGCAGCTTCGCCTGGGCAAGCCTGAACGCGCCCTTGGCGACTTCCTCGCTCATGCCGTCCATCTCGTAGAGGACGCGGCCGGGCTTCACCACCGCCACGTAGAACTCCACGCCGCCCTTTCCGGTACCCTGTCGGGTCTCGGCCGGCTTCTTGGTGATCGGCTTGTCCGGGAACACCCGGATCCAGATCTTGCCACCGCGCTTCACGTGGCGGGTCATCGCGATACGGGCCGCCTCGATCTGGCGCGAGGTGATCCACCCCGGCTGGAGGGCGACCAGGCCGTACTCGCCGAACGACAGGGTGCTGCCCCTGTGCGCCGCGCCGCGCATGCGGCCCTTCATCATCTTCCGATACTTCGTACGTGCAGGCTGAAGCATTGTTCTTCCCTCGGGACATGCCGAGGGCTCCGTGAACCGGGCAGGCGGCTAATGCCGTCCCACCCAAGTTGGCAAACTCACAGCGTTCACTACTTCCGAGCTAGCGGGGCATCCCCGGGGCCCCACCCTTGGTAGGGAGGACCTCGCCCTTGCACACCCACACCTTGCAACCGATGGTGCCGTAGGTGGTCTTGGCGATGGCGTAGCCGTAGTCGATGTCCGCGCGGAGCGTGTGCAGCGGCACCCGGCCCTCGCGGTACCACTCGTAGCGAGCCATCTCCGACCCGCCCAGGCGCCCCGAGCAGGCAACCCGGATGCCCTTGGCGCCGAACTTCATCGCCGTCTGGATCGACTTCTTCATGGCGCGCCGGAAGGCGATGCGCCGGACGAGCTGGGTGGCGATGTTCTCCGCCACGAGCTGAGCGTCGGTCTCCGCCTTGCGGACCTCGACGATGTTCAGGAAGACCTCGTTCTGCGTGAACTTCTGGAGGTCCTTCTTGATCGTCTCGATGCCTGCGCCGCGCTTTCCGATCACGATGCCGGGACGCGCGGTGTGCACGTTGACCTTCACCTTGTTCGCAGCGCGCTCGATCTCCACCTTGGAGACGCCGGCGTGCTCGAGCGACTTCTTCACGAACTCGCGGATGCGGATGTCTTCATGCAGCCACTTCGCGTAGTTCTTGTGCTCGAACCACTTCGAGTCCCAGGTCTTGATGACGCCGAGGCGGAACCCGATGGGATGGACTTTCTGACCCAAAGTACAACTCCTTAGGAATTCAGTTGAACGGTTCGCCTGGCGGCTACTTCCGCTTGGTCTCGCCCAGGACCACGTGAACGTGGCTGGTCTTCTTCTTGATCGGCGTGGCCCGCCCCATCGCGCGGGGCATGAACCGACGAACCGTCGGTCCCTGGTCCACGCTCAGGTGCTTCACCACCAGCGTGTCCACGTCGACCTGCCCCTTGGAGAGGTCGGTCGCGTTGGCGACCGCGCTCTTGATGAGCTTGGTCAGCGGAAGGGCAGCAGCCTTGTTGGTGAAACGCAGGATGTTCAGTGCGTCGCCCACCGGCTTGCCGCGCACGAGACCCGCCACGAGCCCTACCTTGCGGGGCGACATGCGGAGGTATCGAAGATGCGCTTTGGACTCCATGATCGTGCTCCTCTCAGGTCACCAAGGGCTACTTGCCCTTGGAGACCTTCTTCTCCGCCGAGTGGCCGGTGAACGTACGGGTCGGGGCGAACTCGCCCAGCTTGTGACCCACCATGTTCTCGGTCACGTAGACCGGGATGAACTTGCGGCCATTGTGCACCGCGAAGGTGTGGCCGATGAACTCGGGGGTGATGGTCGACCGGCGAGACCAGGTCTTCACCACCGCCTTCTTGCTCGCCTCGTTCATCGCACTGACCTTCTTGGTCAGGAAGCCATCGACGAACGGGCCCTTCTTGATTGAACGCGCCATGTCCTATTCCTCTTACTGGCTGCGAGCGCCCGAGCGCCGCTTGCTGACGATGAACTTGTCGGTCCGCTTGTTCACGCGGGTGGTGAGGCCCTTGGTCTTCTTGCCCCACGGCGACACCGGGTGCGGGTTGCCCTGACCGGACTTGCCTTCACCACCACCGTGCGGGTGGTCGACCGGGTTCATGGCGAGACCGCGGACGGTCGGACGGATGCCGAGCCAACGGGTCTTGCCCGCCTTGCCGATGCGGATGATCTCGTTCTCGATGTTGCCGACCTGGCCAACGGTGGCCCGGCACTCGATGAGCACGCGGCGGACGGCACCGGAGGGCAGACGGATTTGCGCGTAGCGCTCCTCCTTCGCCATCAGCTGGCCCCAGGAGCCGGCGGACCGGATCATCTGGGCGCCGTGGCCGGGCTTGAGCTCCACGTTGTGGACGACCGTACCGACCGGGATCTTCAGCAGCGGCAGCGCGTTGCCCGGGCGGATGTCCGCCACGTCGCCCGCGTGCAGCGTGTCACCGACCTGCAGCCCCACCGGGGCGAGGATGTAGCGCTTCTCGCCGTCGGCGTAGTGCAGCAGCGCGATGTTCGCGGTGCGGTTGGGGTCGTATTCGATTCCGGCGACCTTCGCCGGCACGCCGTCCTTGTCGCTGCGCTTGAAATCGATGACGCGGAAACGGCGCTTGTGGCCACCACCCTGGTGACGACGGGTGATGTGACCGTGCACGTTGCGACCGCCCGACTTGCGCAGCGGAGCGGTCAGCTTCTTCTCCGGGGTGTCCTTGGTGATCTCGGCAAAATCCGAGACCGTCGTCAGGCGGCGACCCGCGGAGGTCGGCTTATACTTTTTGATTCCCATGGTGATTCCTCACTCCGCGGGGGCTAGGCCGCCCCGCCCTCGAACAGCTCGATGGTGTCGCCCTCTTTGAGGGTGACGATCGCCTTCTTGTAGTTCGGCCGCTTGCCCATGGACTTCCCCACCCGCTTGGTCTTGCCGCGGATGATCATGGTCCGGATACCAGTCACCGAAACCTTGAAGGCCGCTTCCACCGCATGCCGCACTTCGTGCTTGGTGGACTGCCGGTTCACCAGGAACGAGTACTGCCGGTGCTGCTCGCGGGCCTTGTCGAGCTTCTCGGTGATGATCGGGCCCTTGATGACGTCGTGCAGGTTCATGACAGAGCTCCCTCGAGGGCCTTCGCAGCGGCCTGGGTCAGCACGAGGTTCTTGTGCCGGAGGATCATCTCGACGTTGACGCCGTCGACCGGGAGAACGTCGAACTTCGCCAGGTTGCGCATGGAGCGCAGCAGCCCGGTGTTGTCCTTCGCGTCGATGACGAGCGCGCTCTCCAGCTTCAGCCGCCGGGTCAGCGTCTCGAACGCCTTCTTCGACTTGCCGCCGTCCACCGGGAACTGGTCCACGATGATCAGGGCGTTCTCACGGGCGCGCTGGCTGAGCGCGACCTTGATCGCACCGCGACGGACCTTGCGGGGCGGGCGGTAGAAGTAGTCGCGGGGCTTGGGACCCATGGCCTTGCCGCCGCCTACCCACTGGGAGGCGCGGATGGAACCCTGACGGGCGCGGCCGGTACCCTTCTGCTTCCACGGCTTCTTGCCACCACCGCTGACCAGCGAGCGGTTCTTGACCGCGACGGTGCCGGCGCGGCGGTTGATCTGCTGCATCTTCGCGGCTTCGTAGAGCAGGTGCTCGTTCTGCTCTGCCGCATAGACGGCGTCGGAGAGTTCAATCTCCGAGACCTTCTTCCTGTCCAAATCCACTACGTCGAACTTCGCCATGACGATCTCCGAAAGCTCTCGCGGCTGGGACTAGCTCTTGATCTCGACATCCACGCCGGCAGACAGGTCGAGCTTCATCAGCGCGTCCAGGGTCTGCTGCGTCGGCTCGAGAATGTCGAGCAGCCGCTTGTGGGTCCGGATCTCGAACTGTTCGCGGCTCTTCTTGTCCACGTGCGGGCTGCGAAGCACGGTGAACTTGTTGATCCGGGTCGGAAGGGGAATCGGCCCCGCGATGCGGGCACCGGTCCGGCGGGCAGTCTCGACGATCTCACCCGCGCTCTGATCCAGGAGCTTCGCGTCGTACGCCTTCAGCCGGATTCGAATCTTCTGTGTGGCCATGCTCAAGATCCCTCATCTGCCTTCGGTCCCTGCCGGGGCGCCGCGCAACACGTCCTGGTTGTCACAGAGCTGCGAGGACCTACTGGGGGCGCGGCTTTTACCATCAGCCGCGTACAGATTGCAACTTCCTCTTTTCGAATTCTCTCAACTGAGGCGTCAGATGGGGAGAACCGGAGGTCTGAGACCGCCCATTCCCCCCACCCAGCCGCCTGCCTACTGGACGACCTCGGCGACGACGCCGGCGCCCACCGTACGACCACCCTCACGGATGGCGAACCGGAGCTCCTTCTCCATCGCGATCGGGGTGATCAACTCCACGTCCATCGTGATGTTGTCACCCGGCATCACCATCTCCGTCCCGGCAGGCAGCGTCACGTTGCCGGTCACGTCGGTGGTGCGGAAGTAGAACTGCGGCCGATAGCCGTTGAAGAACGGGGTG
>JBAWAM010000366.1:0-13538 GCA_049589315.1 Myxococcaceae bacterium | reverse complement strand
CTGCAGGAGATGCCGGCGGTGATTCTGGACCTCCTTCCGGTCGCGCCGATTGTCGAGGGGCCTGACGCCCAGGAGGCCGACATCCCGGAGATCCCGCCGGAGCAGGTGGAGGCCATCGAGTCTTCGGAGATCCTTTCGGCGCCCATTCCCGTTCCCGCGCAGGTGACCGAAGAGCCGACGATCGTCCTCGAGCCGGAGCTCGAAGCACAGGCCAGGGAGATGCACGCCGCGGCTCGGAAGCGACTCCTGTTCGGCATCCGCGTGGCTGCCGCCGTGCTGGCCGTGGTGCTTGCGTTGGGGGCCGCGATCTTCCTGCGACGGGAAGCCGCCCGCGAGGCCACGGCGAGAACCCTCGAGCTCCCGGCGCCCGGGGAGAGCATCTCGGCGCTGGTGGCGCCGCTGATCGGGGCAGCGGAGACGCCTGCAGCCCCCGCTGCGGCAGCACCCTCACCAGCACCCGCACCAGCCCCCACGCCAGCACCCTCACCAGCGCCCACGCCAGCACGAGCCCCTGCGCCTGCCCCGGCTGTCCCGGCTGTCGCTTCGGCGCCGACGCCGACCCGCGCGACCGCGGAGGCCTGGGACCCCGAAGAACCCGAGTACACGGAGGAGCTCGAGGACAGCGCGGCGACGGGGGCGACCCTGGAAGAGGTCTGGGAGGCCGCGGAGGACGAGGAGACCGTTCCAGCTCGGACGTCCGCGCCGAAACCGCCGGCCCCCTGAAACCCTCTGCATGGTAGGAGGGCGCTCATGAAAACCCTCCGCGAGAAGGTGTCCGCGGCCTTTGCCGACCGCGAGAAGCTGAAGCAGCCCGGCTATGCCGAGGCGGTGCGCGAGACGATCGCCCACATCGATCAGGGCAAGCTCCGCGTGGCGGAGAAGGGTGCGCAGGGCTGGACCGTGAACGCGTGGCTGAAGGAGGCGATCCTCCTCTACTTCGCCATCTCCGAGATGCAGGTGATGGAGGTCGGTCCGTTCGAGTTCTTCGACAAGATCCCGCTGAAGAAGGACCTGAAGGCGGCGGGCGTTCGCGTCGTTCCGCCGGGGACCGTCCGCTACGGCGCGTTCGTGGAGAAGGGCGCGGTGGTGATGCCCGGCTACGTGAACATCGGCGCGTGGGTGGGCGCGGGGACCATGGTCGACACCTGGGCGACAGTCGGCTCGTGCGCGCAGGTCGGACGAAACGTGCACCTCTCCGGGGGAGTGGGATTGGGTGGCGTGCTCGAGCCGCCTTCGGCGTCGCCGGTGATCATCGAGGACGGCGCGTTCATCGGCTCGCGCTCCATCGTGGTGGAGGGCGTGGTCGTGGAGGAGGAGGCGGTGCTCGGCGCGAACGTGGTGCTCACTGCGTCCACCCAGATCATCGACGTCACCGGCTCTGCGGAGAAGATCTACAAGGGACGCGTTCCGGCGCGCAGCGTGGTCATCCCGGGTATGCGGGCGAAGCAGTTCGCCGCCGGCACGTATCAGGTCCCGTGCGCGTTGATCATCGGCCAGCGCAAGGAGAGCACCGACAAGAAGACCTCGCTCAACGCGGCGCTCCGGGACTTCGGCGTCCAGGCGTGAGCACGCCGAACCACCCAGGTACGAGCTGAGCACGCCCCGCCTCATCCTCCGGCTCTGGCGGGACGTGCTGTATCGGCGTGGTGCTCCAACGCACGTCGACGCATGACATCAGAGTCGTGGTCTTCGCAGTCCGTTCTGGCAGGATAGCTTCCAACCGGGCAGAATTGCTGGCCTTTTCTCTGACGACGCGCTGGCACTTCCATCGCACTGTGGAAGGATGCATCCATCGGAGGAGCAACGAATGCGCGTGGTATCGCGACTGATGCTGTGTGGTGTGATGGCGCTCGCCGCAGCGGGCTGTGGCGGGAGTGATCCCGGGACCGGCAGTCGGACCCTCTGGGTGAAGGCGGAAGCGGTCACCGACGGAAGCACCGACGGGACGGAGCTGTTCATCCAGGTTCGTCAGGGCGGTGAGACCGGCGAAATTCTGACCGACGCGGTGGTCACGATCGAAGGCGACAAGACCGGCGAGTTTGCGGTGCCCTGGACCGGGATCAAGTGGGGCGACTTCGCGGCCGGAGGCTACCTGCGCGACGACTTCGCCTGGGACACCGGTTGGAGGATCTCGGTCAAGCGAGGCTCTGACGATCTCGTCGCGTACATCGAGGCGCCGGGCGTGACGGAGATCGGCAAGCCCCTCGCCAACACCACCTATCGCCGAAGCGACGCGCAGCCGCTGGTGGTGCAGTGGAGGGACACCGAGGGTCGTCGGGCGGAGCTCGTGGAGGTCGACTTCCAGGAGTCGAACGAGGCCGACCGCACGCTCAACGAGGACCCCGGGGAGCTGGAGATTGAGTACAACCGCCTCGAGGCGAAGAACGACGAGCGCCTCGAAGTCCGCCGTCGCAACGAGATCAACCTCGAGGGCGGCGTGGTCGGCTCGACCTTCCGCGCCACCACGCGCCACACGATCCGCTTCAACATCGAGTAGCGGGCGCGAACGCGGTGGGGCAGTGTCCGGAGGTGATGACCGGACACTCCCCGCTCGCCCAGGCGCTGGCACGGCGAACCCTCGCGCTGTGCCAGATCTCCAGCCCCATCGGTGAGGAGCGCGCGCTCGCCGATGACGTCGAACGCTGGGCGCTGGCGCACCATCCGCGCGAACACGTCCGGCGGAGCTCGCACTCGCTGGTGGTGGGAAATCTGGAGGACCCGCGTCCGACCGTGGCGCTGGTCGGGCACCTCGACACGGTGCCGCCGCACGCGGGGGATCTGCCGCCGCGCATCGAAGGCGGTCGGGTGTACGGGCTCGGCAGCTCGGACATGAAGGGCGGCCTGGCGGTGATGATGTCGCTGTCGGAGTCCCTGCCGCTGTCCTCGCTGCCGGTGAACCTGGTGCTGGTGCTGTACGAGCGCGAGGAGGGGCCCTATCTCGAGAACGGGCTGCAGCCTCTGCTCGATGGGATTCCGGCGCTGCGCAACATCCGCTTCGGCATCGCGATGGAGCCCACCGACAACGTGGTGCAGGTGGGCTGCGTCGGGAGCGTGCATGCCACCCTGCGCTTCCAGGGAAAGCGGGCGCACTCGGCGCGGCCGTGGCAGGGCATGAACGCCGTGCACCAGGCGGGGCCGCTGCTGGCGGAGCTGCTCGCGCTCCCGCGCCGCGAGGTCACGGTCGACGGGTTCAAGTTCTACGAGGTCTTCTCTGTGACGCGTGCGCAGGGCGGGCACGCGCGCAACGTGGTGCCGGACCTGTTCGAGTTGAACCTGAATTATCGGTTCGCGCCGGGGAAGACGCTGGTGCAGGCGCAGGAGGACGTGCGCGCCCTGGTCGCGGGCAGGGCGGAGATCGAGTTCACGGACCTCTCTCCGTCGGGACGGGTGTGCGGGGACAATCCGCTGTTCCGGCGTCTGCTGGATGCGACGGGGCTGCCGGCCGAGTCGAAGCAGGCCTGGACGGATGTGGCGCGGCTCTCGGAGTTCGGGATCGACGCGGTCAACTTCGGGCCCGGCGAGACGGCGCAGGCGCACCAGGAGAACGAGAGCGCGGGGATCGATGCGCTGGCGGTGGCGCACGAGAAGCTGGCGCAGTTCCTCGGCGGCCAAGGTGAATGACGTCGCGGATGGAGGGTGTAGTTCCGGACCGCGCACAGCGCAGCCAACCCGAAGATCCACGCGCTCGGCCCCGCGGTACGTGTGGGTGAACGAGTCCTGAAGCGCGTGCAGGGCCTGCCCGAGAAGGTAGGCGGACTCGATCACCGGCACGTTCACACGACCGTAGTGCTCGATCCAGGCATCCACCTCGCCTCGTGGATCACCCCGGTCCCCGGCGGAGTGGGGCCGATGACCATCGCCATGCTGATGAAGAACACGCTCGAGGCGGCGAAGGCGGCGCGCCAGCGCTCACGGGGCGAACTCATTCGTTGTTCGCTCCGAAGAAATTCTCGGGTTCTCGGGCCGAAAGCTCGACTGCCAGCGCCCAGGTCCTTAGCCTCCAGGTGCAGCCCTCAACAGACCAGTGCGACTAGAGGGCAGGGGGGCCTTGATGAAGAATGGCGCAGGTGACGCGCTTCCTCGAGCCAACAAGCTTCGTGCCCGGCGACTGAAAACGGCCGATCTGAGTGTTGGGCCCATCCTCGCCTTCACCCATCACGCCACGCTGGGCCCGATCGAAGCGGAGGTCTCCGACCTCTCGCTTCACGGCCTTGCCCTCGTGTTGTGGCATCAGGGAACCCGTGCCCCGTTGCTGCTCGCGGGAGATCGGCTCGAGCCGCTTCGCGTGGAGCACGCACGGGGACCGCTGTTCGAGGGAAGCGGAACCGTTCGACGCGTCAGCGATGGTGACGGAAGGACAGTGGTGGGCGTGTCGCTGGATGCGGGGGCGATGACGCTGGACTCTCTGCACCGGCAGTCGGCACGCACGGGGTTTGCCGAGCGATGGCAGGCCACCCACCGCAATGCCGACGCTTCGAACCTCTCAGCTCAGGTGAAGGCCTGGACCGTGGAGCTCCGGAACTACCTGGAGAATGTCCGGAACTTTCTGGACGAGGAGGAGAAGCGCCTTCACCGAGATGACCAGCTCACCCGCGCCGAGACGACGCAGCAGTACCTCGACGAGTGCAGGCCCGCCTTTCTCGAGCGGATGGACCGCGCGCGGGGGGAGCTCTCGCTTCTGGTGAGTTCGTTTTCCGAGGAGCAGCACGCCGCGCACCGTGCCTACGTGCAGTCGCAGCTCGCGGCGCTCTTCGCACACTCGCCGTTCATGCGCAGGGCCGCCGAGAAGCCGCTCGGATACGCGGGCGACTTCGAGATGATGAACATGCTCTATCGGCCGCACGCCGAGGGAGACAGCCTGTTCGGAAAGCTGGTCAACATCTACGCCACGGAGGAACCGGCGGCCCGGGCCAACATCAATCGGCTCACCTACCTGGGCGATCTGATTCGCCACGTCGTCCAGGGCGTTCCCGACGGACGGGTCCGGATTGCCAGTGTCGGGTGTGGGCCGGCGCAGGAGATCTCCGAGTTGCTGGAGTCGTACCCCGAGCTGGGACGCCGCCTGGAGGTGACGCTGATCGACCAGGAGGAGCGCTCGATGGCGTTCGGTGAGCGCACCCTCGCACCGGTCGCCGCCCGCACGGGGCTCCGCTGCCACTTCGTTCGTGAGGCGATCCGGCGGCTCCTCGGATCGAAGTCGCTCGCCACCGCTCTCGGTGAGCAACACCTCATCTACAGCGCGGGGCTGTTCGACTACCTGAACGAACGAAGCTTCGTGGCCTTGCTGTCCTCGCTCCACGACGCGCTCCGTCCGGGCGGCACGCTGGCCGTCGGGAACGTGGCCGAGGGCAACCCGTCGCGTTGGACGATGGAGTACTTCAGCGACTGGTTCCTCATCCATCGGTCCCGGGCGGATCTGCTGAGGCTGGCCGAGTCGCTCACACCGGACCCGGCCTCGGTGACGGTCGATGCCGAGCCGCTCGGGCTTAACCTCTTCCTTCTGCTGCGCCGATGAAGCGAGGACACCTGCAGCGCGGCGTTCGAAGCGGCAGAGGGTTTCCAGGCCTGTGCGGTCGGACACACTGCGCCATGGCCCGGCTTGTCCCTACATCAAGCACTCGCGCTACATCGGTGGAATGTATGCAATGGTGGGTTGGGCTGCAGTCGCTGTGCTGACGTTCCTCCTGGGGTCGTTCTTCCAGGCGTGGCTTCACGTGATCCTGGGGCATCGCCCGTGGGGCGGCCCGCTCTACGTCAACCACGTGACCTGCCACCACACGCTGTACTCGGGCAGCACGATGACGACGCCTCGGTACCTGGACGAGGCGAAGAGCAACACGACGTTCTATCTGGTCCCGGCGTTCGCGACGATCGCGGTGGGGTTCTACCTGATGCCCCTCGGGTTCTTCATCGCGTGCGCGGTGGGGATGGGGTTCGCGTTCGTCACGCTGGTTTACGTGCACGTGCAGTTCCACCTGATCTCCTCACCGCTGCAGCGGTTCCACGGGTTCCTGCGACTGCAGCGGCTGCACGTGGTGCATCACAAGGACATGGGGAAGAACCACTCCTTGCTTTTTCCATTCTGGGATCGGCTGTTCGGGACGTACCAGTCGGCGGAGGCGTTGAGCTCGAGCCCGAAGGTGATCCCGCAAGGGCCGCGGTCGGCGCTGTTCTCGGGGAACCTGCCGGACCTGCAGGGAGACAAGCTGGCGTTCGCGCTCCGCAGTGATCGCGAGCTCGGCGGGATCGCCCAGTACCGGCTGTGGAATCAGCCCTTCTTCCTGGTGTCGGACGCGGACCTGATCAGCGAGGTGCTGATTACCAAGCACCGGAATTTCACCAAGCCGATGCCGCTGAAGGCGCTCGACGCCGTGTTCGGGCGGGGGCTGCTCACCTCCGAGAACGATCTCTGGGTGCACCAGCGGCGGATCATGCAGCCTGCCTTCCACAGGAGCCGTCTGGAGTCCTACGCGAGCATCGCGGGGGCGCATGCGTCAGCGGTGGTGGCGGGGTGGGAAGACGGGTCGAGGCACGATCTCTATCGGGAGATGAGCGAGCTGTGTCTGGAGGTCTTCACGCGCTCGCTGTTGGGCGAGACGCTGAATGAGCAGAAGGCGGTTTTGATGGAGTGCGTCGCCGCGCTTCAGGAGTGCAACCGGAAGTTCACGTGTCTGCCCCGGGAGAAGTTACCGTTCGCGGCCACCCGCCGTTTGTGGCGCGCGTGCGAGAGCGTGGACGAGCTGGTCTACGGGCTGATCGCGAGCCGCAGGCGTGCTCCTCAAGCCGGGGATGACCTGCTCTCCGTGCTCCTCCGCGCTCAGAACGACGACAACCCGGCGCTCACCGATCGGCAGGTACGCGACGAGGTGGTCACGATGTTCCTGGGAGGGCACGAGACGATCGCCTCGGGGATCGCGTGGACTCTATATCTCGTGAGCCAGACCCCGGAGGCGGCACGGAAGGTGGAGGCGGAGGTCGACGCGGTGCTGCAGGGGCGGGCCCCGGGGATGGAGGATGTTTCGCGCCTGGAGTTCACCGGGAAGGTGATCAAGGAGTCGTACCGGCTGTTCCCGCCGGCGTACCAGATCGGGCGGGTGGCCATCGAGGACTGCGACATTGGAGGGCACCGGATCCCGGCGAAGTCGCACGTGCTGATGTATCAATGGGCGGTTCACAGGTCGCCCCGGTACTTCGAGCGGCCGGACGAGTTCTGGCCGGAACGTTGGACGCCGCAGATGGTCTCGTCGCTACCGCGCTTCGCGTACTTCCCGTTCGGTGGGGGACCGCGGACCTGCATCGGCGCGTCGTTCTCGACGGTCGAGACGACGATCGTGCTTGCGACGCTTGTGGCGAACTTCCAGCTCGAGCTGGCCCCCGGAGCGCAGGTCGCGCCGGACCCGGCGCTCACCCTGCCCCTCCGGGGAAACAGCCTGCCGATGATCGTCCGGCGCCGGTTCCCGGCCCGGGCGGCGGCGGAGTCATTCCACACGGCAGCGCGGTGACGGTAACGCATAGGTCGAACAACCCGAGGTGAGTACGAGTTGGTCGTGGGCGTTGCGCCGCCAGCGCTCCCACAGCGTTGCCCCAGGTGAGCAGCGGATCGTCGTTCCTGAGCGTGTGAAGAACGCCCCGATGGCACTCACCGCAACGCTGGTGCACCGTCCTCCCGCAAAAGTGCCGCCTGCGCAGCGGCGAGTCCCGCCCCGGGCTCCACCTTCAGTCCCGCGGCGATGAGGGCCCGCTCGATCGCGCCGACGGTGGCCAGCACGTCCGACGGCACCACCGCGTTCATGTGGCCCACGCGGAAGCTGCGCGCCTTGATCTCCGGGTGCAGTCCGCCGGCGATGACCACGCCCTCGCCGCGGATCCGCTGCGCCAGCGTTCCGTCCAGCCCCGCTGGCAGATACAGCGCGCTGAGCGTGTTCGCGGCGACGGCCTCGCGCTTCGGCACCAGCTCCAGCCCGAGCGCCTTCCACGCCGCGCGGAAGGCCCGGGCCATGCGCACGTGACGCGCGAAGCGGGCCTCCATCCCCTCGGCGAGGATCTGCCGCAGGCTGACCTCGAGCGCGCAGATCAGGTTCACCGGCGGGGTGGCGAAGTAGCCAGGACGGCCCGCTTCGTAGCCCTCGAGAATGGGGAGCCACTCGGCGAGATCCGCGTACACCGAGCGCACCGGCGTCTTCCGCGAACGCCACGCGTTCATCGCCCCCGGGCTGAACGTGAGCAGCGCCAGACCGGGAGGCACGCCGACCGCCTTCTGACTCGCCGTCAGGTACACGTCCGCGCCCCACACGTCCTGGTGAAACGCCTCGCCCGCGGTGGCGCAGACTCCGTCGACGATGCTGAGCACTCCCCGGCGGTGCGCCTCCTCGACCAGCGCTTCGACCGGCGCGAGGACACCGGTCGAGGTGTCCACGTGGGTGAGGGTCACCACCTTGAACGTCCCGCGATCGAGCGCGTCCGACAGCGCCGCCGCATCCGGCGCATCGCCCAGAGGCGCGCGCAGGTGGGTGACCTCGGCGCCGTAGCGCTCGAGGATGGTCGCCATCCGATCGCTGAAGTAGCCGGTGTTCACCACCAGCGCGCGGTCGCCCGGCTCGACCAGGTTCGCGACCGCCATCTCCATGGCCAGGGTTCCGCTTCCGGAGACCACGACCGGCTGGGCCGACGGCGCGAGGCAGACCTCGCGGAGCTGGCGGAGGACGTTGCCGAAGGTCTTGATGAACTCGGGGCTCGTGTGGCTGCGGCTCGGCGCAGAGAGGGCCCGGAGGACCTCTGGATCGAAGACCACGGGGCCGGGGATCATCAGCAGTTCGCGCTCGTTCATGACTGGACCTTCTAGCGCCTCGCCGCGCGGATGCCACGAACTCGACCGCTGAGTTCTTGCAGAACGTTCGGATCTCCCCGGGTCGCCGCGATCGCAACGGGGCGGCCGGGCCGGGCAGGCGGCCGGGCTCTTGCGTCGTCGGTCGGGAGGTTCCACTTCCTCTCACGCGGAATCTGCCCGAGACTGGGCGCGTTCGAAGCAGCCGAGGAGAGATCAATGCTGACGTTCACCAAGGTCCCGTTCACCCTTCCGAAGAACCGCACGCGCATCACCGGCGAGCCGGACGGCCTCGGCTCTCAGAAGCACGAGCTGAACCCCGGGCAGGACTGGATCGGCTTCGCGCACCGCGGCGGAGGGAAGGTCGCGGAGGACATCAAGTGGACGACCAACCCCAAGCAGTTCCAGGAGGAGCATGGGGCTGGGCCGCTGAAGAACGTGATCAAGCCCACCGAGGGCTGATCGCCTTCGTCTTCACCTCGACCGGAGCGGCTGGAGGTAGCGCAGCACCACCTCGCCCCTCCGGCGTTCGATCTCGAGTCGTCCGCCCGTGTCCTCGTTGACCAGCGCGAGCTCGAGGTCCTCCGGTATCGGTCCCGCGCCGCCGTCGGGCAGCGTGGGCTCCCAACCGACCAGCGGAGTCGCGGGTTTCCAGCCGACCCCCATCAGATCTTCGACCAGCGAGCGGACGAGGAAGTTCGCCCGGTCGGGTTTCGCCACGTAGTTCAGCTCCATCCGGAACGACTCGCGCGCGGCCGTCTCGCCCGGGAGCCGGGGGATGAGCGTCGACAGGTGCTCGGTGCCCATCGGTGAGGGCGAGTGGAGGAGCTTGTTCATCACGCCTTCCTCGAGCGGGAGCGCGATCGTCGATACCACCTGTCCATTCGTGCGGCGGACTTCCAGTTCGAAGGGCGGACGCTTCGCGGTCAGGGTGGCGTCCGTGACGTCCGGCGCGCCGTAGCCCTGTCGCTTCAGCTGCGGCGCCACGATGTCGGAGAGCTTCTCCCCCGAACCCGAGGGCGACCACGTCACCTCGCGCTCCAGAACGGCGCGACCGCCCTTCACGTGAGCGCCCCGGAACTCGGGGAAGATCAAGATCATCGCAGAGCGGAGATCGGTGGCGTGGAGCGCGCCGCGAGTTCCCTGAAGCAGCGGGCTCGGCGTTCCCGCGTCCCCTGCGGCGATCCTGCCCGCGTCTGCGCCCTCTCTTCCGCCGCCACAGCGATCGCACCCGGCGAGCGCCAGTCCCACGACCACGGGCCACGTCCACGCGCCTGTTCCGCTGAACCGAATCGTCATTTCACGCCCTCTCGACCGCGCGCTTCCACTTCGCCAGATGCCGTGCGCGTACGTCGCCGTTCATCTTCGGGGTGAAGACCCTGTCCGCCTTCCACGCGCCGTGGATCTGCTCGGTGCTCGTCCACACGCCCGCGCCGAGCCCGCCGAGGAACGCCGCGCCGAGGCTGGTGGTCTGGAGATCCTTCGGGCGCGTGACCGGAACGCCGAGGATGTCCGCCTGGTACTGCATCATCAGGTTGTTCGCCGCCGCGCCGCCGTCGACCCGGAAGCTGGGGATGCCGCGGCCGCTGTCCGTCTTCATCGCCTCGGCGAGGTCGTGGATCTGCAGCGCGATCCCCTCCAGCACCGCGCGCGCGAGGTGCGCCTTCGTGGTGGAGCGATCGATCCCCGCGAAGAGGCCCCGCGCCTCCGGACGCCAGTGCGGCGCGCCCAGCCCCGCCAGCGCCGGGACGAAGACGACGTCGCCCGTGTCCTTGACCGTCGCGGCGAGCTTCTCGACGTCGGACGCCTTCTTGAACAGCCCCAGCCCGTCGCGGAGCCACTGCACCGCCGCGCCAGCGATGAACGAAGCGCCCTCCAGCGCGTAGGTCGTCTTGTTCCCGAGCCTCCACGCGACCGTGGTGAGGCAGCCCGCCTTCGACATGACCGGCTTGTTGCCCGTGTTCATCAGGAGGAAGGCGCCCGTGCCATAGGTGCACTTCGATTCGCCGGGCTTGAAGCAGGCCTGGCCGAAGAGCGCCGCCTGTTGATCGCCCGCCATGCCCGAGACCGGAATCCCGTCGGGAAGCGAGCGCAGGCCCAGCGTCGTGCCGTAGAGCTCTGCAGAGCCGCGGATCTCCGGCAGGACCTGCGCCGGGATGTCGAAGATCCTGCGGAGCTCTTCGGACCACTGGAGCGTGCGCAGATCCATCAGGAGCGTGCGGCTGGCGTTGGAGACGTCGGTGACGTGAACGCGGTGGCCCGTGAGCTTGTAGACCAGCCAGCTGTCGATCGTCCCGAAGCAGAGATCGCCCTTCTCCGCGTGGGCGCGGAGGCCGCGGACCTTCCGGAGGATCCACTCCAGCTTCGTGGCGGAGAAGTAGGGATCGATCACCAGCCCCGTGAGCTCGCGGATGCGCGGCTCCAGCCCCTGGGCCTTGAGCTCGGCGCACCGCTCCGAGGTGCGGCGGTCCTGCCAGACGATCGCGTTGTGGACCGGCTTGCCCGTGGTGCGGTTCCACAGGGCCGTCGTCTCGCGCTGGTTGGTGATGCCGATCGCCGCGATCTCCGTGCCCTTGATGCCTGCGTCCTTGAGCGCATCGGCCACGGTGCGATCGACCGAGCGCCAGATCTCCTCGAGATCGTGTTCGACCCAGCCCGGCTTCGGAAAGCTCTGCGAGAACTCCCGGTAGCCCTTTCCGATGACGCGGACCTTCGGATCGACCACGGCCGCGTGGGTGCCAGTGGTTCCCTGGTCGATGGCCAGCACGTACTTCGCCTTCGGCATGTACCCCTCCCTCGGTGCGTCAGATAGCTGGAGCTGCAGCGCGGCAGCGATCGAAGAATTGACGGACCTCGTCGCAGACCACATCGCGGTCGAGGTCGCGCGGCATGATGTGGAACCCGCGCTCGAAGCGCAGGAACCGGACGTGACGGGCGTTGACGAGCCCGCGGGCGAGCTCCGCGCCCCCTTCCGGCGAGACCACGTGGTCGTGCGCCGAGACGGCGATCAGCGTGGGCGAGGTGACCTTCTCGAGCGCCTCGCGCGCCCGATCCTGGATCGTCCAGAGGTCATGGAGCCGCTCCGAAGGCCACCGGCGGAGGATGGGCGCTTCGGCGAGCGCGGCCTGATCGGCCAGGTCCGTGACGCTCTTGTGGATCCAGGGGCGGGCGAGGTGGAGGAGGGGCACGTGCCTGAACGCACGCAGCAGCCCGTGCGTTCTTTCCCGGAAGCGCACGGCCGGGGCAAGGAGCGCGATCCCGTGGATCCGCTGGGGCGCAGAGGCCGCGAGGAGCACCGAGAGCAGCGCGCCCATCGAGAGCCCCGCGACGAAGACCCTTCGGTATCCCGAGAGCGCGTCGAGGGCCTCTGAGGTGGCCCGTTCCCAGTCACGCCAGGAGACCCCGAGCATCGCCTCCGGTGAGAGACCGTGGCCGGGGAGCCGGATGCCCCGGACGAAGAAGCCGTGGTGGGCGAGCACCTCTCCGAGCGGACGGACGTCCCACGGGCTTCCCGTGAAGCCGTGAAGAATCAGGACCGCGTCCTGACCGTGGCCCAGTTCGAACGGGGCCGCCTTGACCGGATCCATTCGCTCGGAAATCACAGGCACACCGAACCCTAGCAACCTGCTCGCCGGGGCGGTATGGACTTCGCCATGTCGAACGCTCCGAAGTCGCCCGAGGTGCAGCTGCAGATCCAGCTGGATGACGACGTGGCCAACGGCCGGTACGTCAACATGGCCCTGGTGAACCACACAGAAACCGAGTTCACGTTCGACTTCATCTTCGTGCAGCCGCAGCAGCCGAAGGCGAAGGTCCTCTCGCGCATCATCACCAGCCCGAAGCACATGAAGCGGCTGATGCTCGCAATGCAGGAGAACCTGGCGAAGTACGAGGCCCGGTTCGGGACGATCGAGCTCGCGGAGGGCGGGGGGCCGGGCGTCCATTGAGGCGGTCGGCAGTTGGCACGTGCAAACTGCCAACCCGACGTTCGCCGCAGCGCCACTCTCGAGGCTCCCATGACCGCACCCCTCTCCGAACGCATGCACCGTTTCATCGAGACCCTGCAGGACGAGATCTGCGCGGCGCTCGAGGCTCAGGACGGCTCCGTGGGGTTTCGCGAAGACCTGTGGCAGCGCCCCGGCGGCGGAGGCGGGCGCACCCGGGTCCTCGAGGGCGGCGACGTCTTCGAGAAAGCGGGGGTGAACATCTCCGCGGTCCACGGCGAGTTGGAGGAGGCCTTCGCGAAGAAGCTCGGCGGCGAGGGCCGACAGTTCTTCGCTGCCGGGTTGTCGCTGGTCATCCACCCGCGCAACCCGCTGGTCCCGACGACGCACGCGAACTTCCGCTACTTCGAGCAGGGCCCGAAGGCCTGGTTCGGCGGCGGCGCGGACCTCACGCCCTACTATCTCTTCGACGAGGACGCCCGGCACTTTCACGCGACCTTCAAGGCCGCATGCGATCGCCACGGCGCGGACCGCTATCCGAAGTTCAAGAAGTGGTGCGACGACTACTTCTTCATCAAGCACCGCGACGAGCGGCGCGGGGTGGGCGGGATCTTCTTCGACCACCTCGGCGGTGATCTCGAGCGCGAGTTCGCCTTCGTCCAGGACGCCGGTCGCGCGTTCGTTCCGGCCTATGTGCCGATCGTCGAGCGCCGCAAGGCACTGCCGCACACGCCGGAGCAGCGCCGCTGGCAGGAGATCCGCCGGGGCCG
>JBAWAM010000365.1:0-7525 GCA_049589315.1 Myxococcaceae bacterium | reverse complement strand
ACGATCATTCTCCGGCACAACTCGACCCAGCCCGATGAGCGATCCCAGAAAAGGCACGTCCCGCGCCATTGCATCCGGTGGACTCGTTCAACTCCTTCCTCCGGGCCCCGAGGACGAACTTGAGTTCCTCGGCGCGGTTCACCGCAGCGTCCGAATCCACCGGCCCTGGGTGTACCCGCCGTCCACCTCCACGGCGTTCGCCGAGTACCTCGCCCGGTCGTCGCGTGAGGATTTCTGCGCGATGTTCCTCAGAGCCAGGGACGACCGTCGCCTGCTGGGCGTCTTCAACCTGAGTCAAGTCGTGCGAGGGAAGTTCCAGAACGCCTACCTCGGCTACTACGCCTTCGCACCGTCCGAGGGCCGCGGCTTCATGTCCGAGGGCGTCGCGCTGCTGCTCAGGTACGCGTTCACCCGCCTCAAACTTCATCGCGTCGAAGCCAACGTGCAGCCGGAGAACTCCCGCTCAATCCGCTTGCTCGAACGCGCCGGATTTCGCCGTGAGGGCTACTCCCCGCGCTACCTGAAGATCGGCGGAAAGTGGCGGGATCACGAGCGTTGGGCCATCTGCCGCGAGGACTTGTCGCCCCGATGAAGGCGCCCGGTTACACGCCCGCATCGCGAAAATCAGGATGGCGCTGAGCACGGCCGAAACGACCAGCGATCCCAGACAGCCAAGCCGGTTCGAGAAGAAGACGAACATCGCGCCCGAACCTACACATGATTCGGACCCACTGCTCCGTTCCGGATCGCCGCCGCTGGTCCATCCTGGAGCAGTGCACCACAACGCACCGCCTGTCTCCCCGTGATTCCGGGCACTTCGCCCTGGCACCGCGCGTGCTTTGCCCGCCGTGGCACGGCAAGGAGGCCAACATGGAAGTTCGATTCTGGGGCGTTCGAGGCAGCGTGGCAGCGTCGGGTTCGCACGTCGCGCGGATCGGCGGGAACACCTCGTGCGTCGAGGTCACCAGCGGGGGACACCGGCTGATCCTCGATGCGGGGACCGGCCTGCGCGGTCTCGGCGAGCAGATGATGAAGGAGCAGAACCTCGAGGCGACGATCCTCTGGTCGCATCTTCACTGGGACCACGTGCAGGGGTTCCCCTTCTTCACGCCCGGCTTCGTCCCTTCGGCCAAGCTGAGCCTGTTCGGGCCGGGCGCAAATGGCGCCCTCGCGCTCCGGGAGGTGCTGGAGAAGCAGATGATGCCGCCCCATTTCCCGGTGCCGCTCGCGGCCATGCGCTCTCAGATGGCCTTCAACGCAGCGCGTCCAGGCGAGGCCTTCGAGGTCGGCCCGTTCCGGATCCTTCCGGTGGACCTCCCGCATCCGCAGGGCTGCCTCGGGTACCGGATCGAAGCGGATGGCTGCAGCTTCTTCTACGCCACCGACGTCGAGCTGGCGCTCTCGGACCTGCCGCCGTCGATCGCCCGGGCC
The DNA here is from genome assembly GCA_049589315.1 of Myxococcaceae bacterium. Lineage (GTDB taxonomy): Bacteria > Myxococcota > Myxococcia > Myxococcales > Myxococcaceae > JBAWAM01. The sequence continues at coordinate 6,094 of JBAWAM010000365.1, read as the reverse complement.
ATGGAGGGGGTCGACGCGCTGTGTCTGGACGCGCAATACACGCCGGACGAATACGAAGGCCGCGCGGGTCCGAGCCGTCGGGGCTGGGGCCATTCGACGATGATCGAAGCGGCGAAAATCGCGCAGGTCGTGGGTGCGCGACGGCTTTTCCTGTTCCACCACGACCCAGCGCACAACGATGACACCGTGGAGAACATGGCCGAGGAGGCGCGCATCCACTTCGCCGCCGCCGAGCCCGCGCGCGAGGGCAAGCGGATCCGGGTATGCGCCTGACATGGCGTATAGTGCGTGCACGGGCTTCGAGCTGCCGCCCCTCCCCGTCATGAGTCCTCCGCGCCCCGACGAAACCTCACCCGCGCTGCTGTCCGTGGGCAGCCTCGTCGGGCAGGAGGTCAACCTCGACTCGTTCCTCCACACCCTGGTGGATCGCGTCGCGGTGACGATGCAGGCGGATCGCGGGACGCTGTACCTCCTCGATCCGGCGCGGGGTGAGCTCTTCTCACGAGCGGCCCACCTCCCGGAGATTTCGCAGATCCGGCTGAAGCTCGGGCAGGGCGTGGCGGGCTACGTCGCGGCACACGGCGTCCCTGTGAACGTGCCGGACCCACACGGCGAGAAGCGGTTCTTCTCCGACATCGATCGGATGACGGGCTATCGCACCACGTCGATGTTGGCGGTCCCGTTGCGCGGCGCAGACAGCGAGCTCTTCGGCGTGCTCCAGGTGCTCAACCGCCGCGGCGGCGGCCCGTTCACGGACGATGACGTACAGCAGCTCGAAGCGATCGCGCGCCAGATCGGCGTCGCGCTCGAGAGCACGAGCCTGGTCCAGGAGATCCGCCGTGCGCGCGAGCAGCCGAACGCGCCGGTCGGCTACTTCTTCAACCGGATCATCGGCGAGTCCCCGGCGATGCAAGGCGTCTACCGGCTGGTGAGCAAGGCCGCCACGACCCATGCGACGGTGCTGATCCAGGGCGAGAGCGGCTGCGGGAAGGAGCTCTTCGCGCGCGCCGTGCACGTCAACAGCGCGCGGCGGGAGAAGCCGTTCGTGAAGGTGGATTGCGCCGCCCTCCCCGCTTCACTGATCGAGAACGAGCTGTTCGGCCACGAGAAGGGCGCGTTCACCGGCGCCGATCATCGGGTCGAAGGCAAGTTCGAAGCCGCGCACGGCGGGACCGTCTTCATCGACGAGCTGGGCGAGCTGCCCCTGTCGGTCCAGGGCAAGCTGCTGCGCGTCCTGCAGGATCGGGAGTTCGAACGCGTGGGTGGCACACAGACGGTGAAGATCGACGTACGGATCGTCGCCGCGACGAACCGCGACCTCGTGCGGATGGTCGCCGAAGGCCGGTTCCGGGAGGACCTCTACTACCGGATCAAGGTCGTGGAGCTGGTCCTGCCGCCCCTGCGCGATCGCGGCGCCGAGGACATCGAACGGCTCGCCCGTCACTTCGTCGCGAGTGCCGCACGCAAGCATCGCCTGCCGTCCGTCCCCCGCCTGAGCCCGGCCGCGCTGGAGCTGCTCCGTGGCTACCGCTGGCCGGGCAACGTCCGCGAGTTGGAGAACTGCATCGAGAGCGCCGTCGTCCTCAGCGAGGGCGAGATCCTGCCGGAGAACCTGCCGCTCCCTTCCGCTGACCGCGGTTCGCCTCCGGCCACCGCGACTGCCGGGCCCAGGGAGCCGGTCCCCTTCCTCACGCTGGCCGAGGTCGAGCGACGGCACATTCTCGGCGTTCTCGACGCGGTTCAGGGAAATCGCACCGCGGCGGCGAAGGCGCTGGGCATCGGCCGCAACACGCTCACCCGTAAGTTGAAGGAGTTCGGGATCGCGGGCGAAGACTGAGTCTCCGCCTCGTCGCCGGGACGCTCCGGGAGTCCTTTCCTGCTTGGCCCCCTGCTCGGCGGGACGCCGATCGCTCCTCGGTGGCGCGAGGGTGCCGTGATAAGTGCGTCGGACATGGCGAGACAATCCTCGGGACGCACCGGCTTCGCGTTCTTCCTCGCGCTGGGCGTGGGGTTCATCGGTGGAATGGCAGCGTGGTGGATCCCTTCACAGCGCGCGGCGAAGGATGCGGAAGCTCCGGCTCCACAGACCGAACCGGCGGCGGCGACGCGTACCCGGAGAAGCACTGTTCAAGGGGCCGCGGACACCACGCCCTGGCTCAAGGGACAACTCCACGCCCACACCAGCGCCTCGGCCGACAGCAAGACGTCCCCGGAGGACGTGGTCCGCTGGTACGAGGACCACGGCTACGACTTCCTGGTGCTGACGGATCACAACCAGATCACCCGGGTCCCCTCGAGCGGGTCGATGCGGGTGATCCCCGGCGTCGAGCTCACGCAGAACCTCGAGACGTGCTCACCCGCGCCTGAGGCGGGCAAGCAATGCCTGCTCCACGTCAACGCCCTGTTCGTGTCCGACGACGCGAAGCTCGAGAACTTTCCGCCGAAGGACGTCGACGCGCGTGCCGAGCTCTTCGAGAAGGCGATCGCGCAGACCGATGCGATGAAGGGCCTGGCGCAGATCAACCATCCCAACATGCACTGGGCGACCGACGCCCGACTGCTGGCCGCGCTCGGAAAAAAGGGCGCGATGTTCGTGGAGATCGCCAACCAGTCCGAGGACTCCGACAACGCAGGAGACGCGAACCATCCATCGGTGGAGTCGCTGTGGGATCAGGCGCTCACCGCTGGCGCCCGGCTCTGGGGAGTAGCCACCGACGACGCGCACCACTACGCCGATGCCGACAAGATTCGCGCAGCGGGCGGCCAGGCCTTCACGGGCGATCGCGGCTTCGTGATGGTGCGAGCGAGCAACGATCCGGCCCAGATCCGCGCCGCGCTCGAGCGAGGCGACTTCTACAGCTCGACCGGCGTCCGGCTCTCGCGGCTGGAGGTGAAGGACGGGCGGCTCGAGATCGACGTCGCGGCCGGCAATCCGGGCGAACACCACTTCGTGTTCATCGGACGAGGTGGCGAGTTCCTGGGAGAGACGCGCGGTCGGAGCGGTCGGTTCGACCTCGACTATGCCCCCGCCGGGTACGTTCGAGCCGTAGTGACCGACCAGGCAGGCCAGAAGGCCTGGACGCAGCCGGTCACCGTGCACGGGAGCTGATCCGCGCGGCGGGGCCGTCGACTGGAGGATAGCGGCCTGCCGAAACGCCGTGCCGAGCGGAGGGACCGCCCCTATCTCTCGGCTCATGGGCCTGCTCGTCGATCGGGATTCATTCGAAAACCACGAGTACGCGCGGTTCTCGGAGCGCCTGATCGAGAGCCTCGCCGCGCTCGAGCGCACCCTGGAGCGGCCCGGCTTCGGCGAGGGCCCCCAGACGATCGGCGCCGAGCTCGAGCTGCATCTGGTCGATGCCGCCGGATACGCGGTGCCCGACAATCTGGGCGTGCTGGAGCGCTGCAGAGATCGACGCCTGACGGTCGAGATCGATCGCTTCAACATCGAGCTGAACCTCACGCCCGTTCCGCTGTCTGGCCGTCCGTTCGAAGCCCTGGCGCGCGAGCTCAACGAAGCCATCGCGTGCGTTCACGGTGCGTCCGGGACGCTGGGGATCCGAACGGTCGCGGTCGGGATTCTGCCGACCCTTCGGCCCGAGGACGTCGGCCCCTCGGCGCTGACCCCTCTCCCACGCTACCGGGCGCTGGACGCCGGCATCCGTCACAGCCGCGGAGGTGTTCCCTTCCGCATCGCGATCGGCGGTGAGGACGTCCTTCAAACCGAGTGGGAGACGGTCACGCTCGAGGGCGCGAACACGTCCCTCCAGTTCCATCTGCGCGTTCCGCCCTCGCGCTTCGCCGAGGTCTACAACGCTGCCCAGATCGCCACCGCGCCAGTGCTGGCGGTGTCCGCGAACTCGCCTTTCCTGCTGGGAAAGCGGTTGTGGGACGAGACGCGCGTGGCGGTGTTCCGACAGGCGACCGACGACAGAGGGGATCTGCCGCCGAACTGGACGCCTCCCGCGCGCGTCTCCTTCGGTCGAGGATGGGTCCGCCGCGGCGCCTGGGAGCTGTTCGCCGAGTCCGTCGCGCTCCATACGCCGCTCATCCCGGTGCTCGGCCCGAGCTCGCCGATGGAGGCGGTGCGCCGTGGCGAGGTCCCGCGGCTGGACGAGCTGCGCCTGCACAACGGGACGATCTGGAACTGGAACCGGCCCGTCTACGACCCGGGCTACGGCGGTCATCTCCGCATCGAGTTCCGCGCCCTGCCCGCCGGCCCCACCCCGATCGACATGATGGCGAACGGCGCGTTCATCCTCGGGCTCACCCTCGCCCTCGCACCGCGCGTCGAGTCGATGCTCCCGGGGCTCCCCTTCAGGCTGGCGCGCGAGAACTTCCACCGCGCCGCGCGCGATGGGATCGATGCGGACATGCTCTGGCCGGAGCGCACCGCGCCCTCTCCGCGGCCGGTGAAGGTGATCGATCTCCTTCCGCAGTTGATCGAGCTCGCGGACGAAGGGCTGCGAGGCGCCGGGGTGGACCCGGTGGAGATCTCACGCCTGCTCGGGTTGATTCGTGATCGCGCCGCAGCCCGGATGACCGGAGCGCGCTGGCAGCGACAAACGCTCGCCGCGTACGAAGTGAACCTGTCCCGGGAAGACGCCCTCTCCCGCATGCTGCATCGCTACATCGAACTCTCCGACGAGGGGCATCCGGTTCACGAGTGGCCGGTCGGCTGAAGGACGCGCTCCCAGAGCAACTCCCAGAACCCGGCCGCATCCACACGCACCTCGTGCTCGCCGGGCGGCAGCACGACCTGGGTGAGCCCCCCGTCGCTGACGCGGACCTCCGCACCCGGCGGCGCATCGACGTTCAGAAAGCGCGTCTTGAACTGGCCGAGCGTGATCACGCAGGTCCGCTCGGAGCGGGTCCGGAGCGTCACCCTCCCGAAGTGATGTTGGGTCGTCATCGCGTCCGCGGGCGCCACCCGGGCGTCGCCGCAGCCTTCCAGCGAGATCGGCGGCGTACGGTGGGGGACGGCTCCCTGCGCTTGCCACGGGAGGTACTCGCGCGCGGACCACGGGTGATCGAGCGCAGCGAGGTGTTGGGCGATGAAGCGGCCGTCGAACCACGGGTAGTCGATGCGCTGCGCCTGGATGCCACGCACGAGCGCAAACGCCACCGCGATGGCGACCAGTGCATAGGCCACCACTGGCCGTTGCGCCTGCACCGCGGACGCGCTGATGACGAGCATCAGGATCAGCAGCGGCGTGATGAAGCACAGGAGCCGCCAGGGGAACTGGAGCAACTGCGCGAACGGGACACGTTCGTAGAACGCGGCCGAAACGGGGAACTGCAGTACGCCGTAGAAGAACGCGAGTGCGGCGAAGGCGATCCACGCGCGCGGCATCCGCCCGCGCCGAGCGACGGCGACGTAGCCCGACGACAGCAACACCGCTGCGAGCAGCCCCGGGCCGATCTCCACGAAGTTGCCCTGCCACGTCTCGCCCAGCGCGAACTTCGACTCATACAGGTAACGATGCCAGTCCACGTACTCGTTCGACGGCCGGAACATGGCCAGCGCGGACAGGTTGAACTCGTTCTGGAGGAGCTGGATGAGCAGCGCGTACGGCCCCGCGAGAACCAGGACGACCGCCGCCGCCGTCGCTGTCCGCCCCACCACGCCGCGAAGGCCTCCCCTCAGCGGCTGCCCGAACACCGTGAGCAGCACCGGGAACGCGTAGAGGAAGATCACGAGGTGCGCGTAGAACAGCGCGCTGAGCACGAGCCCGAGCTGCCAGCCCGCGTGCCGGTGCGTGGGCAGCCGCGCCACGACGAGGAGCAGCCACGGCACCAGCGCGTAGGCGGTGAACTCCGCGCCCGCGCCGCGTATCAGCCAGTCGAACCAGGCGTACGACGACCACGTCCAGAGGAAGCCCGCGGCGACCTGCAGCGGGCGCGACGCGCCCAACTCCTTCGCCGCGAGCATCGTTCCCAACCCGCCGAAGGTGAGCACGAGGACGATGGCGGCCATCACGCCCCATGGCGTGCCGAAGACGACCGCGAGCGCTCCCGAGAGCGTGGTGAAGAGCCGGTGGTAGAAGAACGGCCACGGCGAGCCGTGCCCGTTGTGGCACCAGGGCGTCCACAG
>JBAWAM010000364.1:0-15029 GCA_049589315.1 Myxococcaceae bacterium | reverse complement strand
GGCTTCGGCCGTTCCGGTCGGCTCAGCCGCAGCCGCAACAGCACTGCGGACGTCCCCGCTCGGTGAGTCGTCGCCAGCGACCCTCGCGGTTCCGCCATCGACGGCGATCGCGCTCGGGTTCGCATCCGCGGACTGCGGCGCGTTCACCTCGCCGGGCAGGACCTGCACGCCACCATCGGCAGCGCGCAGCACGCCCGACGGAGCGACGAATGCGATGAGGAAGCCAACGGGGAGAGCGCGAAGGGAGCGGAGCGACATGGTGTTCAATCGAGAGTGGACGCGAGTGCAGGTCGCGGGCGTGAGACTGCGGGAAGCGGCGGTTCGGTGGGACCGGGGAGAACCCAGGTCGCGGGCGCAAGTCCGAGCTCGACCCGCGTGAGGTCCACCTGGGGATCGATCATCAAGCGCGGCTTGCGCCCATTGAGTGAGACCCACGCCTCGGCGCGGACCTCGACGTCGCCCAACCCGCGGCGCTGGAAATCCTGCTCGATGTGGCGAGCGAGCTGGACGATCAGATCCGGCTGCCCGGACATCTCATTCGCCTGACGCGGCAGGAGGTAGTCGGTCGGGCTGGTCTGCCAGCTGCGGCCCGAGCGGGGATCGCGGACGTGATAGGTGATGCTGCCGTTCTTCTCCCGGACCATCACCCTCCAGGAGAAGCGCATGCCCTCCTCGTTCCAGAGCACCTCGCCCGGGTAGAGCCAGTGCCGCAGTGGAAGAAGGAGCTGGAGCGTGCACCACACCAGCGCGACCCCCAGCGCCACCCTCCGCGGAAAAAGCGGTCCGGCTCCTTCTCCGGCCGGAGAAGCAGCCTGTCCCCTTTTTCCAACGAAGCGGCGGGGCCATTCGGGCGGAAAGAACACCAGCGCGGCGACGACCATGATCACCGGGAACATCCCGATGTTGAAGAGCACATGGGTCAGCGTGTGGAACACGATCACGGCCGCGTAGGCCCAGGGGCGGGTGCGGCGGAGCGACAGCCACAGCACGACGGTGGTGTCGAAGAGGAACCCCGCCCAGCTCATGAGATGCGGGACCCAGGGCAGCGCGAGGACCGGCCCCAGCACGGGGATGTCCGAACGCGCCGACGTCCAGATCCCGAGCGGCTGTGCGTAGATCAGCCAGTCCGTTCCCAACTTCGCCAGCCCGGCATTGAAGTAGACGACGCCGACCTGGAAGCGCAGCAGGTAGATCGCCCACGCGGGGACCGTCTCGCGCGCGATCGCCGGGTTGCGCCACGCGTCGACAGACCACTGCCGGTTCGCCGGAAGCAGCGCCAGCAGCAACGCCAGCAGCACCACGAAGTAGTAGTGGTTCAGGTAGTTGGTGACGTCGATGAGCTGGATCCACGCGAACGCGATCGCGAAGAGGACCGCGCTCAACCGGTAGAACAGCCCCAGCGCGATGAACAGCGCCAGCACCGCCACGACCGCGCAGTGGAGATACATCCCCCACTCCGGCCAGGCGCGCACGAACTCGAGGCCCGGGTACTTGAAGAAGAACGCCGGCTCCACGTACTGCGTGCGGATCCAGCCGGTCCACATGAAGCGGACCGTTCCGAAGAACATGATCAACCCGAACGCCACCCGGAACGCGGCGAGGCTGGCCCCGTCCACGTCGCGGTAGAGCGCCCGGAGCACGCGGGCGCGCAACGTGGCGCCCTGCTCAGTCATTGTCCGCGGCACCCTCGTCGGGAACGCTCAGGTTCAGGACCGTCACGAACTGGCTCTTCAGCAGGTCCGACACCCGCTTCACCGCGGCGTGGGCCGAGCGCACCGATTCGGGGTTCGACGCGAGCGCGCTCACCAGGGTCCCCGGGATCGCGTCCACCTTGGCGATCGCCGCGTCGGTCTCGGTCACGAGCTGCGCCGAGAGGTCGGCCGAGTCGCGCGCCACCAGCCAGTCGTCGAACCCGAGCCCCTCGCCACCGGTGAGCAGCGCGCGGAAGCCCTCGAGGTTCCCGCGGAGCTCCTCCTTGGAGAAGTCCGCCCACGGCGACTCGACCGCCTCCGGGCAGGTGTTGGCGGTGCAGGTCGCGCTGATGCCGGCCGGGATCGCCAGCTTGAGATCCTTGGTGTCGAGATCCAGGTAGAACATCGCCGCGAAGAGCTCGTCGGCCGCCATCCGCTCGGTCTCGTAGATCGACCCGGTCGTCCCCGCGGTGGCGAGCTCGGACACGAAGTTTCCGTTCGCCGGCTCCCACCGATTCACCAGGTCGTCCGCAACGGTCCGCAGCCACGAGGCCGCGGCGTGCGCGTAGTCCGCTCGGCGCCGCTGGATCTCCGCAGCGCCCAGCGCCGCCCATTGGCCCGAGGCGTTGATCGGCGACTGCGGCGGGCAGGTGTTCTGTTCGGCCGCGTAGAAGAGCAGGTATTCGAGCGCGTCCAGCCCGTACACGTTGACCAGGGCGCCCTCGAAGAAACCCGGCGACCCGAAGTTCCCGGCCACCAGCTCCTGGTCCACCCGGCACGTGCTGACCACCGGCCACGAGTAGATCTCGTCGCGCAGCGTCTCGCCCCCGCTCACGGAGCCCATCGCCCCGGCAGGTCCGACCTGCATCAACTCGGCGCGCTGCCAGATCGACATGGCGTCACGCCAGGCCTGCTGCGCCGCTTCGCGCGTGGTCGCCTCCGTCGGGGTCCCCACGGCGCCTTCCCATGCCGCGGCGGCCTGCTCCAGGGACAGCGCCTTCGCCGCAAAGTCGCGGTAGGTCGGCAGGACCACGTTCGCGCCGAGGTTCTCGAACATGGCCCGACGGTCGAAGGTGTCCACCCCGGCGTCGGGGCCACCATTGCCGGCTCCGGAGCAGCTCGACAGGGCTGCGGCAGCCGAGAGCAGCAGCGCCGTACCTGCGCGCAGGCGCCCTACCCGCCAATCTCTTGTCTGGACTCGCCCCATCGACGTCCCCTCTCCGCACTGCGCCCAAGGCGTGAAGTTGAGAATCATTCTCAAAATCTAGGCACATAGATTTGCCCTACCGGGCAGGGGGGAGTCAAGTGCGTGCTGGAGATCTACTTGATGACCCGGAGGTGACCGCGCGCGCGAGGCGTCGGCGGTTCCTCGTCGCCGCCGTCGTCCTGCTTCTCGCCCACAATCTCCCGGAGGATGGCGCCGGGCTTCGCCTGCTTGTTCTCGCACTCCGCCGGCACCGGGCCAGGCGCCGCGGTCTTTGCGTGCGCGATGGCCGCTTCGATGAGCTCGGGCGGCATGTCGTCCGGGTAGAGCCAGTTCTCGGACGTGACGTGGCTGGTGAGCGCGAAGAGCGCCGACCACGGGACCGCGACCTTGAAGCGGCTCCCGGAGAAGCTGAGGGTGCACCGCACGCCCCACTCGCTGACGGTCAGGTCCGGCGGGTCGAACTTGTAGGACACGTTCAGGCGGAGGTGCATCTCCTGCTGCAACGGCTTCGGCACCAACACTCCCGGACGCCTCGCGTCCAGGTGGATCATCACCAATCCCCGATCGAGCGCCGCAAGCAGTCGATCCTTCTTCTCCTGTTCCTTCAGGTCCATTCGCCTTTGCCGTGCTGCGCGACTATCTACGTCGGATGGCGCGATCGATCTCGCGCTTGGTATCGCGTTCCTTGATGGTCTGCCGCCGGTCTTCGTGCGTCTTGCCCCGGCACAACCCCAACTCCACTTTCGCCCTGCCCGCTTTGAAGTACAGCGACAGCGGGATGATGCTGTAACCGCGCTCCTTCACTTTCGCAGACCAACGCTCGATCTCGAGCTTGTGGAGGAGCAGCTTGCGAGCGCGGGTCGGCTCGTGGCCGAAGAGGCTGGCAGGCTTCCACGCGCCGATGTGGGCGTTCAGCAGGAACATCTCTCCGCCCTTGGGCAGGCCATACGAGTCGGAGAGGTTCACCGTTCCTTCGCGCAGGCTCTTCACCTCGCTGCCGGTGAGCTGCAGACCGGCCTCGAGCTTGTCCTCGACGGTGTAATCAAAGCGGGCGCGCCGATTCTCGGCGACAAGCTTGATGCCGTCCTTCCCCGCGCCCTTCTTCGCCTCCGCCATCCCCTACCTCAGCCCGGCATCGCCCCGGTGTTGATGGCCACATTGTCGATCAGCCGCGTCTGCCCGAGAAACCCGGCGACCAGCGCCCGGGCCGGCTTTCCGGCCTCCAGTCGGGCGAGCGGCTTGAGCGTATCGGCGTCCACAATCTCCACATAATCTTCGCGCATGCCGGCCGCCTGGATCTCTCGTCGGATGGCGCCGACGAGGTCGGCGACGTTCGACGTTCCTGCGCTCGCCAGGGCCTGCGCCGCGCGCAGCCCACGGGAGAGGGACAGCGCGCGCTGTCGCTCGTCGGGGCTCAGGTACGAGTTGCGGCTGCTCATCGCCAGCCCGTCCGCTTCGCGGATGGTCGGCATCCCCACCACATCCACGCCCAGCGCCAGATCCCGGCTCACCGTCCGGACGACCTGGAGCTGCTGGTAGTCCTTCTCGCCGAAGAGCGCGACGTGCGGACGCAGGATGCAGAAGAATCTGCTGACCACGGTGGCCACGCCGCGGAAGTGGCCCGGGCGGCTGGCGCCACACAGGCCCTGACTGACTTCACCGACGTCCACGAAGGTCTGGAAGCCCTCCGGATACATCTGCGAGACGTCGGGCGCGAAGACCATGGACACGCCGGCCGATTCGCACTTGGCGAGGTCGCCCTCGAAATCCCGCGGATAGCGGGCGAGGTCCTCCTTCGGTCCGAACTGGGTCGGGTTCACGAAGATGGAGGTCGCCACCACGTCGGCGCGGCGGAGCCCCTCCCGCATGAGAGAGAGGTGCCCCTCGTGGAGGAAACCCATGGTGGGAACGTAGGCGAGGCGGCGGCCGTCGAGACGGACCTGCTCGGACCAGCGTGCCGCCTCGTCAAGGGTGCGCAATACCAGGATGGACATAGGCGCAGACGCTGCCGGCTAGACCGGGACGCCGTAGACGGGACCGACCTTCTCGTCACGCTCTGCGGAGGGAGCGGGATTGGCCGGGTTCGGGTTGGCGTTCGAGGCCACCAGTCGGATGCTGGGCGACTTGAACGAGTGCGCCTCGTCGGGGAACGAGCCGTTGCGGACCTCGGCGAAGTAGGCCTCCGCCGCACCACGGACCCCGCCGTAGAGGTTGGCGTAGTGCTTCACGAACTTCGGCTTGAAGTCGGGGTTCATGCCGAGGAGGTCGTAGCAGACGAGCACCTGGCCGTCGCATTCGGCGCCGGCGCCGATGCCGATGGTCGGGATGGTCAGCCGCGAGGTGATCTCCTTCGCGAGATCCATCGGGATGCCCTCGAGCGTGATGCTGTAGCAGCCGGCCTGCTCGAACGCGATCGCGTCCTCGAGCAGCTTCTTCGCGGTCTCCTCGTCGCGGCCCTGCACGATGTAGCCGCCCATCTTGTGCACCGACTGGGGCGTCAGGCCGATGTGGCCCATCACCGGGATGCTGGCGCGCACGATGCGGGAGATCGTCTCCGCGAATTCGGAGCCGCCCTCCAGCTTCACCGCGGCCGCACCACCTTCGACCACGAGGCGACCCGCATTGCGAACCGCCTCCTCCCACGAGACCTGGTAGGTCATGAACGGGAGGTCGGCGACCACATGGGCCCGCTTCACAGCGCGGCTCACCGCGGCGGAGTGGTAGATCATCTGGTCGAGCGTGACCGGCAGCGTCGAGGGGTGCCCCTGCACGACCATGCCGAGCGAATCACCCACGAGCAGTGCATCTGCGCCCGCTTCGTCGAAGATGCGCGCGAACGTCGCGTCGTAGGCGGTGACCATGCAGATCTTCTGACCGATCTGCTTCAGCTTCTTCAGCGTATGGATGGTGACCTTGTCCTTCACGGTTCACCTCCGTCAGGTTGAGGGTTGACCTGCATCGAAGACATGGACCCTTCACCGTCCCGGAGGATCGCCGTAGGTCCACCGCACAACTACACACAATCGTTGTGATTCTGCCGCAAAAAAATAACGCCTGCCCGTTCGTAGGCCAGGCGTCTACTTCCTGTTACCGAGGGGAATGTAGTGCTGCACACCATGCCGGTGCCGGCGGATCACCCCGAGGAGGTTCTCCAGATCGGCCTCGTTGTTCACGAAGTCGATCTCCGAGGTGTTGATCACCAGCAAGGGCGTGTCGCTGTAGTGGAAGAAGAACTCGTTGTACGCCCTGGTGAGTTCTTCGAGGTAACCCGGGTCGAATTTCCGCTCGAACTCGCGGCCGCGCTTCTTGATGCGCGCGAGGAGGACGTCGATGCGCGCCTGCAGGTAGATGACCAGGTCCGGCTTCGTCACCCGGGTACCGAGCGCTTCGAAGACGCGGTCGTACAGGCCCAGCTCGTTCTGGTCGAGCGTGAGGCAGGCGAAGATCCGGTCCTTCGCGAACAGGTAGTCGCTGACCGTGACCGCATTGAACAGGTCCTGCTGAAAGAGCTCCTGCTGCTGCTTGTAGCGGGAGAGCAGGAAGAACATCTGGGTCTGGAACGCGAACTTCTGACGGTCCTGGTAGAAGTTGGCGAGGAACGGGTTCTCCTCCACCACCTCGAGGACCATCCGTCCGCCGAACCGCTGCGCCAGATTGTTGCAGAGACTGGTCTTGCCGACCCCGATGGGGCCTTCGACCACGATGTACCGGTGATCCATGTGCGCGTGGACCCCCTCCGGGTGGGTGTTCTGCGCAGGTAGAGACAAAGCTCCGGGGCCGATTTACCGGCTTCCGACAGTGTGCGGATACAACCACGAGGGGCTGACACTCGCAACGACGCTTCCCAAATCCCTCGTGATCTTCCGGCCTTCGTTGACGTGAGAATGATGGCAACGTATGGTCACGTCATTCTTGCCCGCTGTTCGGGCTGGGAGGGGAGCGTTCGCATCATGAGCCATGGCCAGCAGAGAAAGACCGGGGCGGTGGTGGTGGGGGTGGACGCAGTCGCGAAGCGCCGGTCGGCGGTGTCGCCCGAGGTCGAAGAGAGCCCCCTGTATGGCGTGGCGATGCTGAAGATCGCGATGGAGCTGAAGAAGCCGGGTGCGAGGGATCTGGACGAGATCCTCTCCGGCGTGCTCGCGCGGATGCAGATCCCCGAAGACCAGTTCCGGCAGTTCCTGACGCAGAACGGCGGGCTGCTGCGGTCGATCGCGCACAAGAAGAACTACTAGCAGACGAGGAACCGAAGTGGCCGACAGCCCGAAGAACCGCCGCATCCCCGTGGCCGTCCTGGAGAAGGCGCGCAAGCTCTCCGTGGCTCCGAAGCCGCCGCCGGCGCCTGCAGTGAAGCCGGCGAAGCATCCGCGCGAGAAGATCGTCGCGGCGCTGAAGAAGCTTCATCCGATGGATTGACGGCGGTCGGCAGTTAGCAGTTTGCAGTCAGCAGTCGGATGCGTGAATCGGCATTGCGCGCCGAAATCCGCAACGACTCACCTGCCGACTGCGAACTGCCAACTGCCGACCCACACTTCAGAGCCTTCACGCGACCGGCTGCGCGCCCCACCCTTCGCAACGCGCGCCGTGCTGGACCGCCAGCTCGTCGTTGGCGATCGAGTGCTCCACGATCTGCTCCAGATCGAGCGGCATCTGCACGCCGAGCACCACCTCGCTCTTTTCGAAGTCGGGCTCGCCCACGGGCGAATAGCCCTTCCCCTGGAGCTGCTCGGAGATCGTCCGCAGCGCGTCCGGCGGTCCCTGGAACACGTACTCGAGCTGGTGCGGCTTCTCGGGGTCCGCGCCTTCGGAGATGAGCGTGTCCATCACCCGGCGATCGCAGATGGCGATCCACTCCTCGGGCCCGGGCATCACCACGTCGGTGAAGAACTCCCAACCCTCGTGCCGCTCGTACTCGATCTTGTAGTCCTTGATCTTGTCCTGCCACTCCTTGGCCACGTTGCCGAAGGCGGTCAGGTCCTCGATCTGGAACACGATCTCGCGCACGCCGCCGTGGGTCACCCGCGCGACGAACAGGCAGTTCACGTCGTTCTTCGCCAGCGCCTCCACGAGCTGGTCCTCGAGCTTGTACAGGTGCTCGGCCTCCTTCTCCTGGGGCGCGCCGTTCTCCTGCCGCTTCTTGATCGGGATCTGAACGCGCACGCACTTCTGCAACGGCGATGCGGCGAGATCCTCCTGCGCGGCCTCCATGTCGAACGAGACGAACATCGGGCCGTCTTCGGCGTCGGCCACGTAGGAATCCCAGGTGTCGTGCACAACTGCGGTCGTCATGATCACTCCGTAAGGCGCGGTACTGCTGATGCAAGGGCTCGCTCGAGGGCGGCAAACTCTTCGGGGGACAAGGTCTCCGCCCGCCGCTTGGGATCAATCCCCGCCTTCTCGAGTGCGGCCATGATCTGTTCGGGCTCGCCGAGTCTCCGGTCGGTCTTCAGCGAGTTCAACAACGTCTTCCGGCGCTGGGCGAATCCCGCCTTCACCACCCGCATGTAGCGCTCGTCCGAGTCCACCTCTGCCCGGGTCTTCTCACGGGTCCACAGCCGCACCACCGCAGAATCCACCTTCGGCGGCGGGTGGAAGAGTCCACGCGGGAGATCGTAGAGCGAGTGGACGTCGAAGTAGAGGCCCAGGAGCGCGGGCAGCAGACCGTATTCCCGCCCTCCCGGCTCGGCGCCGAGGCGGTCAGCGACCTCCTTCTGGATGGTCAGCACCACGCGGCTGATGCTCGCCCGCTGCTCCAGGCACTGGAAGAGGATCGGACTGGTGAGGTGGTACGGAATGTTCCCCGCCACCGCCACTCTGGGCGATTGCGCCACCTCGGCGTAGTTCGCTTCGGCGGCGTTGGCTTCGACGACCCGGAGTCGGTCCACCGCGAGCTCCTTGCGGAGCACGGCGGCCATGTCCCGGTCGCGCTCGATCGCCACGACGTTCGCTCCGGTATCCAGGAGGAACCGGGTGAGATGCCCGAGCCCTGGCCCGAGCTCAACCACGGTCTCCCCCGGTCTGAGCTCCAACGCGTCGGCGATGCCCGACAACGCGCTCTCGTCTCCTAGGAAGTTCTGACCCCAGCTGTACTTCGGCTTCAGGCCGTGGCGGCGGAGGATCTGGGCGGGTGACTCGAGCACTAGAGCCTCCAGGCTGGATGGGCGATCAGGCTGAGATCGGCGCGAACGCCGCGGCGCCAGGACTCATAGCCCGCCACCGCGATCATCGCGCCATTGTCCGTGCACAGCTTCTTCGGCGGCAGGAAGAGCTCGAACCCGCGATCTGCGGCCCGCTCCTGCGCCAGCGAACGCAGCCGGGAGTTCGCCGCCACGCCACCGCACAGGACGAGCTTGCGCAACCCGGACTTCTTCGCGGCCTCGATCAGCTTCTTCGTCAGCGAATCCGCCACGGCCTCCTGGAACGAGGCGCACAGATCCGACAACGCCTGTCCTTCGGGCATGCCATGGCGGCGCACGTGCGTGAGCACCGACGTCTTCAAGCCGGAGAAGGAGAAGTCGAGCACGTCCCACGCGGGCAACGCGCGCGGGAAGCGGATGGCGGTCGGATCACCCTGCTGCGCGAGCTGGTCGATCAGCGGCCCGCCCGGATACGGCAGCCCCAGGATCTTGGCGACCTTGTCGTACGCCTCACCCGCGGCGTCGTCCCTCGTCGAGCCCACCAGCCGGTAGTCACCGAAGTTCCGGACTTCGTAGAGGCTGGTGTGGCCGCCCGAGACCACCAGGCCGAGGAAGGGCGGCTCGGGTGCATCCTCGAGAAGGCGGATTGCCAGGAGGTGTCCCTCGAGGTGGTTCACGCCGACGTAGGGGATTCCCTTCGCCAGGCTCAACGCCTTCGCCACCTGGAGACCGACGAGCAGCGCACCGACCAGACCGGGACCGGAAGTCACCGAGATCAGATCGATGTCGTCGAGCGTCACGCCGGCGCGCGAGAGCGCCTCGTCCACCACGGGCATGACCTGGACGACGTGGTTCCGGCTGGCCAGCTCGGGGACCACCCCGCCCCACCGCCGGTGGATGTCGACCTGGGTCGACACGACGTCGGAGAGCGCACGGCGGCCGTCCTCGACCACAGCCGAAGCCGTCTCATCGCACGAAGTCTCCAGGCCCAACACCCGCACGCTCGACCTCCGTCGTATTGGAGCGCGATTCTCTAGCAGAACGAACGGCGCCGCGCGCCCTTCCCGAGCGGCGCCTACTCGCCCAGTTGCTTCAGCGCGGAACGGACGTCGGCCGCGTAGGGCCCGGCCGGCTCGAGCGCCAGGTACTGCCGGTACGGCGCCACGGCCTGCTTGTCCTTCCCGAGCATCTGGTACGCCATTCCAAGGGACAGCCAGACGCGCGGATTCTTCCCGTCCACCTTCGCAGCCTCGGCGAGAAGACTCACGGCCTCGCGGTATCCGGCGTTGTTCGGGTTGCTCATCACCAGCGCAACGCCGAGTCCGGCCTTGGCTTCCATCGAGTCGGCCTTCATCGCCAACGCCTTGCGATAGTTGAGGGCCGCCGTCTTGAACCGCTCACCCTGGATCGCCAGCCGCGCCTGGTTCATGAACCGGTCGAATTCCTCGGCGGGGTCCTTCTGGGCGACCGCGGGCTCCACCTTCAAGGGCTCCTGGGTCGCCTTCACCTCCAGGGCGGCAGGCTCGACGGCGCTCCCCGCGTCGGGCACCTCCGTCACCGCAGTCGTCGCCGGAACCGCCTCGAACGGAGCCCCCGAATCGGGTTCGGGAGCGGCCGCGACCGGCGCGATCTCTTCGGTCGTGACCCGGGCGGGCTGCTGCGTCTGGCCCTGGGAGAGGAACCACGCCACCCCGCCAACGAGGGCGAGGCCAGCAACGGCGAGCACTCCGATCAAGGGCCCGCGGCTCTTCTGGAGGGTCGGGAGCGGGATCTCCGCCGTCGCATCCTCGGCCGGATGGCTGTTCGAAGAGGCGCTGGGCGCGGGGACTTCCTCCTTCAGCTCGAGGGGAAGCTCCGGCTCAGGCGTGTGCGCAGGCGCGAGGTCGACGCTCGAATCGGCGTCGAATAAGGCGGCTCCACCGAAGATGGGCGGGGACTTGAGCTCCGGTGCCGGCTCTGGCGCTGGAGGCGTTTCGACCGGCAACGCTTCGACCGGATCGATCTTCGGAGCAATCGTCGGTGAGACCGTCTCGGCCGACTGCGCGACGGCAGAGGGCACGCCGGCAAAAGGCGACCAGGACAAGTCTCCCGAACCCATCAATCCCTCTTCGGGATCGGCAGACCAGTCGGTGAGGAAGCGGGCGCGGGCCTGCTCCATCGCGCGATGCGCTGGAGGTGGCGCGACGAGGAACGACGACTGCGGCTCTACCTCCGGAGGGGGCGCAAGCGCAGCAGCGGTTTCGGACGGCGCCGATCTGGCCCTCGGCGCGAACATGATGACGTTCGCAGGTCCGGGACTCCGCGCGGCCGGCAAAGCCTGGACTGGCGTCTGAACCGGCGTCTGCTCCGCTGGCTGGACAGAAGCGACGGGCGGAACGACGGGCTCCATCGAAGAAATGGGCGCCTGTGGAGCTTCGGCAAACGCCTCGCCCCAGTCCTGGGTCTCGTCCGCCGCCGCGGGCTGCTCCGACCCCGCTTCGACCGACGGCGGTTCAGACGGCGCCGTATCAGGAGGCAGCTCGGGTTCGGCCGCGGCCACCTCCTCTGCAATCGGCGCCGAGACGTCATCAGGCACGTCCGCAACGGCGCGCAGTGGCGGCAGCTCCGCGGGAGCCTGCTTCGACAGGGTCAGCGGCCCGTTGAGCCACTCCTGCACGTTGGGTCTAGATGCCTCCGAGACCTCGGACGGCGCGCTCCCCAGCTCGCGGATGAGTCCTTCGAAGTACAGCTTGCTGATGATGCCCAGCGCCGCGAGGTCCTCGAAGTCCGAGTCATCCACGACCCGAGCGAGCGTGCGCTTGCCGTCGAAGAGCCGGAGCAGCCCGTTCACCTCGTCGGGGATCTCCGCGAGGCGTTCCGCGAGCTGGTGGTAGTCGATTTCGAAGATCGTCTCGAGCGGAGGGAGCTGCTCGAGCATGCGGCCCCACTCGTCGAGGCGGCGCATGCCCTCCATCAGCAGGCCCTGGGTGGAGATCTCGATTCGATCCGGCCGTTCGACCGCGCCGAACTTCACCTCGAAGCTGCCCTCGAACGTATTGAGCAGTCGGTAGAACGCGTTCTCTCCCTTGAGCCGCCCCAGCTCGGCATCCACCACGCGCCCATCGCGGAACCAGACGATGCCGACCCGGTCACCTTCGCCGATGGTGATGGTCCCCGTCTTGCGGCCGATCTCGAAGGTCTGCACGAGATCGACTACGCCCATGTCCGCGAGGCTTCCGGTGAACCCGGACTTCGTCTCCCGCTTCTCCAGCCGCTCTTTCTCGGCCTTCTGGAGGATCATCCGGACGCGGGTGACGATCTCCTTGATGTAGATGGGCTTGGTCAGGTAGTCGTCCCCGCCCAGCTCCAGGCCCTTGACCTTGAATTCGACCGACTTCTGGTTGGTCAGGAAGACGAAGGGAATCGGCCGGAAGCGATCGTCCGACTTCAGCGCCTTGCACAGCTCGAATCCGTCCATCTCCGGCATGCGCGTGTCGGAGAGGATGAGATCCGGTGGGCTGATCTGGACCTTCTCGATTGCATCCCGACCATTCACCGCCGTGGTCACGGAGAAGCCCGCCTTCTTGAGGCTGACCTCCATCACCCGGAGACTCTTGGCATCGGAATCGACGAGAAGCAGGTGCTGCTTCGCCACTGGGTTCCGCCTTTCAGTGGAGCGGATGATCAATCCCGCTCCAGAGGGCTGTCAACGTTTCACGCCGCTCGTTCGGCCACTCGGCGCCTGCTTGACACGCCTGGCGGCGCCCGGTTGTGTTGGACCCGATATGGGCGAAGAACAGAGACGGTCCCCCCGGAAGAGCCTGCAGGTCGATTTCCGCGCGCGAGACGCCGGAGGCGCGGGGCAGTTGCTGTTCGAAGGACGCGACCTGTCCACCGGCGGAAGCTTCCTCCGCAGCGACGTCCTGCTCGAGCAGGACGAGGACCTGACCGTCGAGTTTCGTGTCCCGGGGGTGCCCCGGCCGCTCCGGGCGCAGGCACGCGTCGCCTGGGTCAGGCGGTTTCCGAAGTTCGACGAGACCGCGGGCATGGGCGTCCAGTTCATCGAGATGGTCGACGAAGACCGGACCCTGCTCGACGACTACCTCGCCGGGGTCTAGCCGAAGAAGCCCTTCTTCCCGCCCCGGTCAGGGTCCTTCTTCTTCCGCATCTCGATCAGGCGCAGCTCCTGCGCTGCCTCGAGGTGGCGCGGGTTCGCCTTCAACGTCTCCCGGAAATGCCGCTCGGCATGAACCATGTCGTTCTCGACCCGGCAGATCACGCCGAGCTGGTAGTGGGCGCGGTCACATGACGGCGTGTGCTTCAGGGCGTCTAACATCATCTGGCGGGCGCGACTGACCTCCGCCTTGCGGGTCGGGTCCATGTAGATCGCCCAGCCCCGAGCCGCGAGGTAGTCGGCCTTTGCATCCATCGCGAACGCGCGCGCGAAGTGATCCTCCGCCGTGCGGAAGTCCCGCTTCCGCATGAACACGTCTCCCTTCTTGAACTCCTCCAGCGCCCGGGCAGGGCCCACCTCTTCCGGCGACATCGGCTGAACAGCAGTGTCGAGCACCTTCTCGTATGCGCGCCGCCGCTGGTCGTCGAACAGGACCTCGTAGGCCTCGCGGATGGCTTCGAAGATGTCGGTCATCTTCGAAGCGTGGGCGCTGAGCGCGAGCGGCAGACGATCGGGATGAAACACCTTGGCGAGCCCGAGGAATGCGGCCTTCACCTGGTCGCGCGAGGCCGTCCGCGGAACGCCGAGCACGGTGAAATGGTTGCGCTCGCCCTGGAGCACCCGGTGCTTTTCCAGGATCGTCTTCAACAGCGCCTGCTCACCGTTGGAGATCGACGCCGGGGCGCTCGGTGGGGGGGCCGCCGAGGCGCGGGCGGGTTCGGCGGGACGGACGACCTCCACGTTCACCGGCGCGC
This sequence comes from Myxococcaceae bacterium, assembly GCA_049589315.1. Lineage (GTDB taxonomy): Bacteria > Myxococcota > Myxococcia > Myxococcales > Myxococcaceae > JBAWAM01. The sequence continues at coordinate 1,089 of JBAWAM010000364.1, read as the reverse complement.
CGGGACGCGGAAGCGTGCCCATGTTCTCCATCGCTCGGCGGAGCAGGCGCTGTCGTCGCAAGCGCGCCGCCTCTGCCGGATCTGAAGGGTCCCCCACTGATTCGTCCTCGTCCAGGTACCAGTCTTCGAAGTCGGAGTCAGTGTGACTCGATTCGGTTCCGCTGTCACTGGACCCGCCAGACGAGCCCGCTTCTTCGGTCGGTTCCCCAGAAACAGGCTCGACCGTTTCGACAATCGCCTCCACGGGCGTGTCGTCCTGCGCGGGACTCGTCCGGGACAGCTCCTCGAACGACATCCCCACCAACGACTCCAGGTTGCGGTCGACCTGCTGGAGCGCCTCTTCGAACGAAGCGCTGGCGTCCCCCTGCTCCGTGCGCTCCACGCGCCAGAGGCCGCCCTCCCCTGCCGCGTCGGCGCTTGCAGCGGGACCGATGATGAGGGGTTGACGCGTCGTCGAGGGCACCGTCCATCCCGCATGTGCCGTCGCGTCGTCGAGCTCGGCCATCGAAGGGAGCGGAATCTCCATCTCGGTGATCGTCGGTTCGATCACGAACTCCTCGACCGAGGGCTCGAGCACAGGGACCACCGTCGGCGGCTCCTGCTGTCCATCCTCTTCCAACACAATCACGGGCTGCGCGGGCTCGCCCTCTTCGAGCCAATCGTCGACGGGTGCCGCTCCAGCGCGAAACAGTGCCTCGTTCATCTCGCGCGCAAGGGCCTCCTGGGCCTTGCGCCGTGAAGCCTCCAACTCGTCGACGGAGTTTTCCTCGAAGAACAGGGTCTGCTCGGGCAACGGCGACGAGGCCTCGATGAAATCACCCCACGACTCGGACATCACGGGGAGGTCCGCAGTCGGTGGCGCGCCCTGTTCAAGTCGGCGGGCATCATCCTCAGCGCTAATCCGGGTCTCTTCCTCCGCACGAAGACGGGCCTCTTCCTCCGCACGAATCCGGGCCTCTTCCTCCGCACGAATCCGGGTCTCTTCCTCCGCACGAATCCGGGTCTCTTCCTCCGCACGGAGACGGGCCTCTTCCTCCGCACGGAGACGGGCCTCTTCCTCAGCGCGAAGACGAGCCTCCTCCTCAGCGC
>JBAWAM010000363.1:0-9541 GCA_049589315.1 Myxococcaceae bacterium | reverse complement strand
GGGCTCACGGTGCGCCGAATCCCCGCGTCCTTCTGGATTGCGATGCCAGCCTGCTGACTGCCAACTGCCAACTGCTGACCGGCCCGCCAGCAGCACTGCGCCGCGCACCGCCCACGACGTCGCGCCCTGGCTACGACGCTGCGCCCGTCTCCACCGCCGGCGCAGGCTTCCGCACGAACGAATCCACCACCATGCACCCGACCCCGATGCAGATCGCCGCGTCGGCGATGTTGAAGGCCGGCCAGTACGCCTTGTCGAACCAGTGCGCTTCGATGAAGTCGATCACGAAGGCCCGGGCGATGCGGTCGATGTAGTTCCCCAACGCGCCGCCCAGGATCAACGGCAGGCCCCACACGGCCCACTTCTCCTCGGGCTTCCCGGTCAGCGTCCGGAAGAAGCCGAAGATCAGGATCACCGCGCCGATGGTCACGACGTGGAACAGGGGCCCGCGCACGTTCGGCGGCAGGGTCCGGAACAGGCCCCACGCGGCGCCCGGGTTCTCCGCGTACCGGAAGCGCAGCAGCCCGTCGATCACCTCGACCTTGCCGCGCGGCGGGTAGTGGAAGACCCCGGCCTGCGGCGGGGGATCGCCATACAGCGCGCCGAGCTCTGCGGACACGCCTTCGTGGGCGTCGAAGAAGGAGGTCAGGTGCTCGACCGCGAGGTACTTCGTCCAATGGTCCAGGAAGACCACCGCGAGCGTCACCACCAGGAACAGGACGTATCGACGGGCCACCTCGGCCTTATAGAGGACCCGGCCGGTTCCGCCTACTTCTGCCTCGCACTCTGACTGCCTGGCCGCCTGCTTCGTCTCCGAAAAAGCCGGGCGGGCGGACAACCCGGTCCGCGGGCCAATGCCACTGCGGGTTCGTGCCTACCGTTGAACCGCAAGCAATCCACCCGATGGAGGAGGAGGACGGCATGGCTGAGATGGAGACCGGGTACGGAACCAGCGGGACCGGCCCGGAGTACCAGTCGAGGACACGGGAACGGCTCTCCCAGGGGCGAGACAAGTTCTCTGAGTACAGCGGGGTCGCCCGGCGCAAGGCGACCGAGTACGCGGACACGAAGAAATCGACCCTGGTCACGAGCCTCGACCGGATCGCACAGACCCTCGAAGACGCCGGCCGCAGCGACGGTGGCCCGGAACGTCAGCTTTTCCAGAAGGCCGCGCGGTACGCCCGACAGGCGAAGGACGCGATCGATGGGCGCTCGAGCGACGAGCTGGTGAACGTGGCCGTGCGAGAGCTCCGCGACCGCCCCGCCGCGATCATCGCGGGGATGTTCGTGGTCGGCTTCTTCGGCGCACGGCTCCTGCGGACGTGAGAGGAGGAACGATGGCCTGGCAGACGACCACTGGAGACAAGGAACGGATGACGGTTGGCGGCGACGGCTTCCAGTCACGCCCGACGCCCGACCTGGTGAAGGAGTTGATCGAGCAGGGTCAATACCTGCTGAAGGAAGAGTTCTACCTGGCCAAGGAGGAGGCCCGGTCCGAGGCGAAGCAGGCAGGGAAGGCCGGCGCGTCGCTCGGTGCGGGCGGCGCCATCCTCTACGTGGGCGTGATGGCGTTCGCGGGATTCTTCATCGCGGTCGGAAACACGTTCCTGCCGCTGTGGCTCTCGGCGCTGATCGTGAGCGTGCTGTTCCTCGTCGTTGGGGGGATCGTGCTCAAGAACGGGCAGAACAAGTTCAAACACATCAATCCGAAGCACTCGAGGACCGTGGGAACCCTGAAGGAGGACAAGGAATGGGCGAAGGACACGATGCAGAGCGTGAAATCGCACAGACACGCGCACGCCTGAGCGGGATCGCCGAAGAGCTCTCGCGCCGTGCGACGCCCGACTACGTCCGGGAGCGGGCACGCGCGCGGGTCGATGATTTCAAGACGCGCGCCAGCGCGAAGGCACGGGAGAGGAGCATGGAGATGCGAGAGAGGACGATGGAGAACCCGTGGATGCTCGCCGCGTTCGGCGGAACGCTCGGGCTGCTCGCCGGAAAATTCATCGGGAACAAGGCGAAGGATCGGTACGAACGGACGCATCCCCCGTCGCGCCGGGTCCGGAGCTACGAGTTCGACGAGACCTCGTATCAAAGCCCCGAGTCGTATCAGCCGGCCGGCCGCGCCGAAGGCGGGGTGATCATCACCGAGGACGAGATGTATGGCCTCGACACGATGGGGGCGGACGTCCGCGACCGCACCAACTACGACGAAGAAACGGAGAGCGCGCGGTACCGCGCCGAGCAGGCCACCTACGGCGGACATGCCGAAGAGCATGGCGGCCGCTTCGAGAAGGTGAAGGGCATTGCCGGAAAGGCGAGGCACAAGGCCGAAGACGTCCGCCACAAGGCCGGGGACCGCTATGCGCACCTGCGCGAGACCCGCGGCCAGGCGATGCACCAGTTCAAGGAGCGCTCACACGAGATGAGCGGGCGCGCGAAGGAGATGGTGCACACCTCCGGCGAGCACCCGTCGGTCATCGGGCTCGGAGCGATCGCGGCGGGCATCCTGGCCGCTCTCTTCCTGCCGGTGACCAACCGCGAGCGGCGCACCATCGGTCCCGCGAAGCAGAAGTACATGCACAAGGCGGAGGAGCAGTTCCGCACCGTCCGCGAGCAGGCCATGGACCGCGTCCAGGACATCGAACACAAGGTGAAGGACGTGGTGAAGGAAGAGATCGCCGGCGGCTTCAAGGGCAAGCCTTCGGGCCGGCGGGAGGAGCGGCGCGGCACCTACTCCGCGTCCGAGGAGGGCTCGGAGTACACCCCCACGCCGAACCCGGACATCACCCGCTACTAAAGCAAAAAGGAGACAGGCTGCTTTTCCGCGGGAAGGGCAGCCTGTCCCCTTTTCTCGTTCTTGAGCCGCTCGAAAGGCACCGTGGCGCGTTCGACGGGGAACTCCCTGCCGTCCAACGTGCGGTGGCTCCACTCGAATTGATGGGAGTTGGTGCATCAGCCCCCCCTGGTCGCGCAAGTCGTGGGCCCTCTCGCCGAGTTGAAAAATCCCGGCCGGATACGGAACTCGGCCCGGGTCATTTCACGCAGCATGGGTCGGGACGGACCGGGGGCCGTCGACGCCGAGTCCCTGTGTCACTAAAGCATCACTATGCTGAAGGCCACCCTGAAGCCGGTCACTGAAGTGAAGCGGAAGACGACCGAGGTCATCGCCGAAGTCCGCGCTACCCGGCGTCCAGTCTTGATCACGGAGCACGGTCGCTCAGCAGCCGTCCTCGTCGATGTCGAGAGCTATGAGGGGCTTCTCTCGCGACTGGAACTCCTCGAGGGGATAGCGCGTGGCGAACGAGCGATTGCCGAGGGTCGGATCGTTTCCCATGCGGACGCGCGCAAGCGGCTCTCTAGATGGACGCACGAGCACGAGTAACGTGGGCCGCCCCCAGCCCTCGATGACATCGTTGCGTGGATTGCGGCAAATGACCCGCGCGCTGCATCCCGGCTCGTCGGGAAAGTGCTCGATCGCGTCGAGCGCTTGACCCGGTTTCCGTCATCGGGTCGACGCCTCCCCGAGCTTCCGACGAGCCGCTACAGGGAGGTCGTCGTTCCTCCCTGCAGGGTTGTCTACCGCCGAGAAGGCGAGGACGTGTTCATCGTCCTCGTCATCCGCACCGAGCGGCAGCTCCCGACGGCGCGGCTGCGCTGACCTACCGCAGCGCTTCCTCGCACTTTTCGCAGAGCTCGCTGTCGGCGCCGATGCGCTCGCTGTACGTCCAGCAGCGGGGGCACTTCTGGCCCTTTGCGCGCTCCACCTTCGCCAGCGCCTTCGCGCTCGCGGGGAAGGCGTTCCCGAGCGAGAGCGGCTGGGCGGCCTCGGGGGTCGCGTCGGTCAGCTCGACCTGGCTCACGATGAAGTACGCCGGCAGATCGTGCAGGTGCTGGTGCAGGAAGTCGCGCACCTCGCCGGTCGCGTGGATCACCAGCCGTGCCTCGAGCGACGAGCCGATCAGCTTGTCCCGCCGCGCGATCTCGAGCAGCCCCTGCGCGGCCGAGCGCACCGCGAGCAGCTTCTCGAACGTGCGCATCAGCTCGCCGTCGGCAGCGGGAGCGCCCTCGGGGAAGCCGGCGAGGAACACGGACTCGGTCTTCTCTCCGGGGAGGAACTGCCACGCCTCCTCGGCGGTGAAGCTGGTCACCGGCGCGAGCACGCGGAGCAGGTCCTTCGCGATCGCGTACAGCACGGTCTGGGCGCTGCGCCGCGCCTTCGAGTCCGCCTTCGCGGTGTAGAGGCGGTCCTTGAGGATGTCGAAGTAGATCGCCGACAGGTCCACGCCGCAGAACTCCACCACCGAGTGGTAGACGAGGTGGAACTCGTAGGCCTCGTAGGCCTTGCGCACCCGCTCCACCAGCTCGCCGGTCCGCGCCTTCGCCCACTTGTCCAGCGGCAGCAGGTCGGCCTCGCGCACCGCGTCCTTCGCGGGATCGAAGTCGTACAGGTTCGACAGCGCGTAGCGCAGGGTGTTGCGGATCTTCCGGTAGCCCTCGGAGAGGCCCTTGAGGATCTGGTCGGAGAGCCGCACGTCATCGCGGTAGTCGGAGGACGCGACCCACAGGCGCACCACCTCGGCGCCGTACTGCAGGATCATCTTCTCCGGCGCCACGGTGTTCCCGATCGACTTGGACATCTTCCGGCCCTCGCCGTCGACGACGAAGCCGTGGGTGAGCACGGACTTGTACGGCGCGCGATCCCGGGTGGCCGTGCTGACGAGCAGCGCCGAATGGAACCAGCCGCGGTGCTGGTCTGAGCCCTCGAGGTACAGGTCCACGGGCCTCTTCAGCCCAAGGCGCTTCTCCGCAACATCCACGAACGAAACCGCGGAGTCGAACCACACGTCGAGAATGTCCGTCTCCTTGTGGAACTCGGCCCCGCCGCACTTCGGGCAGGCGAAGCCTTCGGGGAGGAACTTCCGGACGTCCTCGCGATACCACACCCCGACGCCCTCCTTCTCCACCGCGTTCGCCACGTTCTCCATCAGCTCGGGGGACACCACCGCCTCGTCGCACGCCGTGCAGAACGCGACGGGGATGGGCACGCCCCAGGTGCGCTGACGGCTGATCGTCCAGTCCGGACGTCCCTCCAGCATGTTGAAGATGCGGTCGCGGCCCCAGTCGGGGATCCACTTCACGCTGTGGTCGATCTCGTGGAGCGCCTTCTGCCGCAGGGTCCCGCCGCCTTCTGACATCTCCTTGTCCAGGGCGATGAACCACTGCCACGTGCCGGCGAAGATGATCGGGTTGTGGCAGCGCCAGCAGTGCGGGTAGCTGTGGCGGACGGTGTCGCCGCGCTTGTTCAGCAGGACGCCGCTCTCCTCCATCATCCCGACGATCTTGGCGTTGGCGTCCCACACCTTCAGCCCGGCGAGCCCGGCGCCCACGGTGTCGTCGTACCGCCCGTCGTTCTTCACGGGGTTGTACACGTCGAGCCCGTACTTGAGGCCGACCTCGTAGTCCTCCTGACCGTGTCCCGGCGCCGTGTGCACCAGCCCCGTACCGGCCTCGAGCGTGACGTGCTCGCCGAGGATGACCTTCGACACCCGATCGATGAACGGGTGGTGGTACTCGACGCCCTCCAGGTCCTCGCCCCGGGCGAAGGCGAGGATGCGCTCCGGGTGGGCGAACGCGGCGGCCTCGAACACCGCGCCGGCGGCAGGGACCTCCTTCACCGCCAGCTCTTCGGGCGCGACCTCGGCGAGGAACGTCGCCAGCAGATCCTTCGCCACGCAGACGATCCCCGGCTCACGGCCGCTCGCCGTCTTCTGCAGGTCGTAGAAGACGTACTCGAACTCCGGGTGCACCGCGATCGCCAGGTTCGCCGGGAGGGTCCACGGGGTGGTGGTCCAGATGACGAACGAGACGGGCCGGTTGCGCAGCGACTCGGAGAGCTTCGAGAGATCGCCGCGCGCCCTCATCGCCACGTAGACGGACGGCGAGGTGTGATCGTCGTATTCGACCTCGGCCTCGGCGAGCGCGGTCTGGTCGGTGATGCACCAGTACACGGGCTTCTTGCGCCGATACATCAGGCCGCGGCGGGCGATGGTCGCGAGCTCGCGGATCTCCTGCGCCTCGTAGGCGAAGTTCAGCGTGAGGTACGGCTCGGTCCAGCGGCCGAAGACGCCCAGGCGCTTGAACTCCTCGCGCTGGATGTCGATGAACTCCAGGGCGTAGGCGCGGCAGGCGTCGAGCAGCTCGTCGCGGGAGAGCGACCGCTTGTCGATCTTCTTTTCCTTGAGCCGCTTCTCCACCGCCTGCTCGATCGGCAGACCGTGCGTGTCCCAGCCCGGGATGTAGTCGGCGTACCGGCCTGAGATGTTCCGGTACTTCACGATGATGTCCTTGAGGACCTTGTTCAGCGCGTGGCCGGCGTGGAGGTGGCCATTCGCGTACGGCGGGCCGTCGTGAAGGACGAACGGCTCGTTCGAGGCGTTCTTCTCCAGAATCTTCTGGTAGGTGCCCTTCTCCTCCCACCACGCGAGCATCCGAGGCTCGAGCGTTCCCAGGTTCCCCTTCATCGGGAACTCGGTCCGCGGGAGGTTGAGGGTGTCCTTGTACTCCTTGCCCTGAGGCTTCTCCGTCTCGCCCATAACAGGGCGCCGTAACACGGCCATCTGTCCGATGCCAGCCGCCACTGGATCGAGGAAGGTGCCGCTCGTTGGGGGGGTGGACGATGGCGGGTCGGGGTGAGGGGACGGAGTCCGGTCAGGCGTCAATCGAGGCGGCGTTGACGCTGCCGCTGACGATCTTTCTGGTGCTGGGGACGGTGCAGCTCTTCCTGATGCTGCAGGGCCGTCTGTTGGCCGAGTACGCGGTCTTCCGCGCCACCCGCGCCGGGAGCATCAACCAGGCGGATTGCCGGGTGATGACCCATGCCGCGGTGGCCGCCCTGCTCCCGGCGATCGCCCGGACCGACTCGCCGGACCCCCTGGCCGCCGCGTTCAGGGCCCGCGGGGACAACAGGTACGCCGCTTCTCTGGATCGGCGCAACGGCCCGATCGTGTGGCTGGTGAGCCGCCTGGACCGCGAGCTCGGACCCGACATCCAGGAGACCTTCGATGATCGACACCGGGGCGACGCTCGGGCTGAGCTGCAGCTCGACCTGATCTTCTGGTTCCCCCTGAAGATCCCGTTCGCTGATTGGGTGATGTCGCGCATGTTCCTCGCCTACTGGGGACTGCGCGCGTACGACGCCGCCAATCCCCTGCTGCCCGCCGAGGCGAACGCCGGCTGGGGGGACGAGGGTCGCCGTCTCCAGTCCGCCCGGGTGGCCGCCGAGCTGAGCCACCGCACCGCGCTCGGACAGCTCGTCGTTCCCATCCACGCCAGCTTCCGCATGCGGATGATGACCCCTGCGCTCCAGCGCGGGCAGCGGTGCCCCAACTCCCCGGAGGACCTGTGAGAGCCCGGGGACAGACGCTGGTGCTGTTCGCGCTGACGATGCTCCTGCTCGTCCTGATGGTCTGCCTGACCCTCGCGATCGGCATGAAGACCCGCGAGAAGATCGAGCTGCAGACCCTGGCGGACACGGTCGCGTACTCGAACGCCGTGGCCACCGCGCGCACCTACAACACCCTCGCCGTGTGGACGCGCGCGCAGATCAGTCACATGGTCGTGCTGGCCGGGGCGCAGAGCCACATCAGCTTCACCTCCTGGTACCTGGCGACCGTCGACGCCGCCGCCCGCTCCGCAGCCGCCGAGATCGCGCCCTGCACGCTGGCTTCGGTCGAAGTGCCGTGCCTCGCCCCGACCTGCGCCAACCTCGCGGCGACCTCGGCGAGGCTGTTCGAGGAGTTCGACCAGGCGCAGGAGCGGTACAGGGAGCTCGATCGGCTCGCCGGGGCCGAGGTGAACGCGCTTCAGGCGCGCGCTGCGCTCTACGGTCGCTCGGCTCAGGCCGCGTACGAGGCACACCTGGCGAATCACGTCGCCTCGGGCGGGTTCGGCGAGGCGTTCCTCGAGCTGGCCGTCCCTGATCCCGATCGCCGAAGCGAATACGCCTTCAACCCGGTCGGCAGCGCCATCACCGCCCTGGAGGTCGGCCCCGGCACCGAGACCCGGGGAGCGCGGAGCCCACGGTCGACGGCGTATCCCGCGCTTCCGGCAGCATTGGGGTCGCGTCGGTCCGACTTCATCCGGACCCGTCGGGACGGCGTGGCGACGGCGGCGTTGAACGCGAAGCTGCTCACCGTGGTGAGCCCGCCGACCGGAATCGTGGTCGCCACGCCCGAGGGCACTGCCCACTTCGGCATCGGCCAGCACTCGCCGGACGCGCACAACGCCACCAGCGCGTGGGCAGACGATGAGGGCAGCTTTCAGGGGAGCGCCTTCGGCGGCTGCGCGCCGTGGCCCATCCCTCCGATACCGTGGTCCGGGAGCGCCCGCATCCGCTCGACCCACCTGGACGATCGCAACGACGTCCACGAGTGGTCACCCGGAGGCAGCTCCCACGATGGAGACACAGCGGACCTCCACACCCTGGGCGACTGCGCTCCGGACTGCCCCAGCGTCTGGGTGGGCCGGCCCGAGTTCAACCTCAACCCTGACAACGTCAACGAGGCGGCCGGAGATCAATGGCGGCAGCCGAAGCATCTGGTGGTGCTCGAGCGGGACTACACCCGGCGAACGATCCAGGACCCGTGGAACCTGATGTTCCGGTTCCGCTTCAGCCCGAGCCGGTCCGGGCAGGCGTTCGAGCCAGGCACACAGAAGCAGGCCGTGCTCTCGACGGCCATCACCTACTACCACCGCCACATGGAGGACGCGGGGCTGTACTGGCAGGAGCCTCCCAACTTCTTCAATCCGTTCTGGCGGGCGACGCTGGTGCCGCCGGACCTCGACGACACCGGGGCGTCGGACCTGGAGCGTGCGCTGCGAGCCTCCGATCGTGACTTTGCCGACAGCTACATCGGGCTGGTGGGCGCCGGATTCCGAGGCATCCAATGAGGATGACCGTGAGGAACGCGCGGGGACAGGCCACCGTGGAGCTGGCGCTTGGGCTGCTGGTGTTCGTCACCGTCCTGATCTTCGGCATCCACTTCGCCGAAGTCGGCTACTTGTCGACCCGGGTGCAGCAGGCCGCCGCGTTCGCCGTCTACGACGCCACAGGTCAGCGCGCGCACGAGAACGGCAACGACCTGGCGCTGTCGTCGAGCATCCCCGGGCTGACCACCGAGCAGACGCGCCGCTACTTCCGCGACTTCGACGCGAACCGGGGCGACGACCACGATCGGAGAGCAGTCACCCAGGTGTTCACGTCGATCGACGGGCTGCAGGCGCAGTGCAGGCTCGAGCAATCCATCACGTACACCCCGCTCAATCCCGGCGGTCCGGCCACGCCGAGCCCGTACGACGGCACACGGGGCGGCATCGCCTGTGGGGTGAGCGCGACGGTCCACCTCGCGCCCGGGTTCCCGCGGAGCTTCTTCGACGCCACCTGGAACCTGCGCGGAGAGCACTACAGCGGCCCCGACGCGTACACCGTCTGCGCGACAGCCCGATCAAGAGATGGTCGCTGTGGGCGATTCGGGCTGCT
>JBAWAM010000362.1:0-2796 GCA_049589315.1 Myxococcaceae bacterium | reverse complement strand
TCCGTATCGGGTTCGGTGTCGATCAGCGCCTGGACGTTCGGGTTGAAGCTCCAGGCTGCCTTCCCCGCCCAGACGATCTGCGCGTCGCGGAACACGGTCGGAAGATCGTGCACGTGCTCTTCGACGACGTACCTGTTCCAACCGGGAACCCGTGCCGGCATGAGGATCACCGAAGGGGCCGGATGGTCCTCGGTGCCGGTGCCTTCGCCATGGGTGCCGTGACCGGCCGTGGAGTTCCACTCCACGGCCACCTCGGTCCCCGCCGCATTCCGGCAGGTCTGGGTCGTCGGGAAGTACAGCGTCTTGAAGGGCGTGTTGGGCAGGCTGAAGCGGATCGGGAACTCGTAGGCCTGCAGGTCCTCGGCGAGAAGCTCGGCATCCGCCCGGGTCCATGTGACGGCGATCACCTCTCCGGACGTCGCGTCCTTCTCCACGCTGGCATTGCCGAACGCGCTCGGCATCGGACGCACGGACGTCACGCCCGCCGGAATCTGAATCCGGACGCGGAGGGTGTCCGCGCCATCGCAGCCATGCGTAACACCGAAACGTGCCACGTGTGTGGATCCGGCGAAGGCGGGGCCTGAGACGGAGATATGGGCAAGTGCCTCAGGCACAGGCAGAAGCAACGCGCCCAGGGCAGCGATGCTCAAGGACTTGTACCAGGACTTCATCGGGTGCTCCTCGTGGTTCGAGTGGATTGCAGGAACGACAGTAGGCATCACCCGACTGGATCAGGATGCGGCAAGTTGTCGCACCGCCCGTGTGCCGATTCGCCCTCAAGGCCAGACGATTCGACCGGGAGCGTTGCTCGAACCCTGTTCTGTGTGGCACGCGTTGCAATCACCGCTTCGTTGCGGCGTCGTCATCGCACGCGTCTTTCCGTTCGCTCGGACGCGCGCGGTGTAGGGCATCGGAAATGCCGCCGCGACGCTGGTCGAGACGAAGTTCCCGGCTGCGTTCGGCTCGAGCACGAGCTTCACCTCGCCCGAGGCGTCCAGGATTTCGACCACCCCATTCTCCGGCGGCGGTGCTGCGCAATCGTCCTCTTCATGAAGGGACGGGAACACGGTGCCCATGAAGAAATACGCACGCTCTGGGGCAAGCAACAGATGGCATTGGCGACAGGCCTGCCCCGGCGCCATCTGGGACGAATTGCCCTCCGATTCGGTCCAATGATGCCCGCTCGTACAACTCGTAGCGGCGGGCCTCGGCGGAATGGCTCCACACTCGCCTGCCGGTGCGCCGGCGGCGACCCATGCGTCGAACATCGCGATGTCCGTCGGATCGAGCGGCGGCTCCGACGGCGGCGGCATCGGCCGAGCGGGATCTCTCATCCGATCGAGACTTCGCTGGGCGACGGTCTGCGAACCTCCGTCAACCTGCTGAAGGAAGTTCAATCGGGTGAGCAGAGGAAACGGCGCCCCCGAGTTGGGGATCGAGGCATGGCACGTCGCACAGCGCGACTCCACCATTGCCCGAACGTCGCACGGAAGCGTATCCGGGCCGGCATCGGCGTCCTGCGTCACCATGGGCTGATCACAGCCGAGCACCAGGGCGAACAACGACATGAATACGACGCGGGATCTGATCCTCATGCGCAGCTCGTTAGCAGCACATCAGCGTATTCACGAGTCCGAGCGCGCGAAGTCCCGGGGGAGCTTCTCGGACGCTGGATAGAGGCATCCTGAACGCAACCTCCCTCAGCGCTGCGCTCTCCACGCCTGCGGCGCCTCTCCCGTCCAGCGGCGGAAGGCGCGGAAGAACGCGGTCGGCTCGGAGTAGCCGAGCAGGAAGGAGATCTGCGCCACCGTGAGTCGCTCGTCCTCGAGCAACATCATCGCGTGTTCGCGCCGCACCTCATCGAGCAGTTCGGCGAAGCCGGTCCCCTCCTCCTTCAATCGTCGCTGCAGGGTGCGGCCGCTCATGGCGACCTTGCGCCCGAGCTCATCGATCGCGGGCTCGCCGTTCGGCAGCGCCTCCTCGATCAACCTTCGAACGCGCGAAGAGATCGAGGTCTCGGGGAGCTCCGACTTCAGGGCGTCCGCCCTCCGCGCGAGGTATCGGAAGAGATCCGGGTTCGCACGCGCAAGGGGGAGTCCGAGGATCGCCGCGTCCATGTGCACCTCGACCCGCGGCGCGCTCCAGACGAGCGGGCAATGGAAGAACGCCTCGTGGCGACGGTGGTCTTCGGGGGCGGCGTGAGGCAGGTGGACTTCGAGCGGTTGAAGCTCACGGCCGGTCAGGACCCGCAGCGTGGTCAACTGCGCTGCCGCCCAGAGCTCCGCTGGCTCCCGAAGCTTCACCAGGCGAGGAGGGACGACATGCGCGAACACCCGCTTCGACCGACCGTCCTCATTCACCTGCTCGGTCCGCGCGACGACATCGTCGAGCACCACCGCCCGGTAGCGTTCGAGCCACCCGAGCGCGCTGCCGAGCGTCGCATCGTGCTGCATGGCGTAGCCCACCACGCCCAATCCCTGCGCCCCAAGCCGTCCGCCGACTTCGCGCCCGATCGGACGTGGAAGCGCGCTGATCGCCTCGAGTACACGCAGATGAAGCTCCAGCGACACCCGACCATCCGGATCCGCGAGGTCCTCCGTGGTCAGCCCAGCCGCTTCGCGCAGCGTCGCCACGTCCGCGCCTGCGGTCGCTGCGGCGCGCAGAAGAGCTGCGGTCAATGCGGAGAGGACGGTCGGCTCGCGCAAGGCTTTCCGAGAGTACACGCCGAGGCGGGCGAGGTCATTCGATTGGCGGGCGCTGTCATGGTGCGCCCTCCTCCAGGCCCTTAGCTTCGGG
>JBAWAM010000361.1:0-2322 GCA_049589315.1 Myxococcaceae bacterium | reverse complement strand
CCTGTTCAGCATGGGCGGTTTTTCGCCGGTACGGGAATATCAACCCGTTGTCCATCGACTACGCCTGTCGGCCTCGCCTTAGGTCCCGACTTACCCAGGGCAGATTAGCTTGACCCTGGAACCCTTGATCATTCGGCGGACGGGTTTCTCACCCGTCTTTCGCTACTCATGCCTGCATTCTCACTCGTGTAGGCTCCACCGCTGGTTTACACCGCGACTTCACCGCCCACACGACGCTCCCCTACCACTCCAGACGCCTGAACCACAAGGGCTTGGCTACTGTCTGAAATCCACAACTTCGGCGGTGTACTTGAGCCCCGCTACATTGTCGGCGCGGAATCACTTGACCAGTGAGCTATTACGCACTCTTTTAAGGATGGCTGCTTCTAAGCCAACCTCCTGGTTGTCTTCGCAACTCCACATCCTTTCCCACTTAGCACACGCTTAGGGGCCTTAGTTGGTGGTCTGGGCTGTTTCCCTCTCGACTATGAAGCTTATCCCCCACAGTCTCACTGCTGCGCTCTCACTTACCGGCATTCGGAGTTTGGCTGACGTCAGTAACCTTGTAGGGCCCATTAGCCATCCAGTAGCTCTACCTCCGGTAAGAAACACGCAACGCTGCACCTAAATGCATTTCGGGGAGAACCAGCTATCACGAAGTTTGATTGGCCTTTCACCCCTACCCACAGCTCATCCCCTCCATTTTCAACTGAAGTGGGTTCGGTCCTCCACGACGTCTTACCGTCGCTTCAACCTGGCCATGGGTAGATCACTTCGCTTCGGGTCTAGATCACGCCACTGCAACGCCCTATTCAGACTCGCTTTCGCTACGGCTTCCCCACACGGGTTAACCTCGCGACGTAACACTAACTCGCAGGCTCATTCTTCAAAAGGCACGCCGTCACAACTACAAGGTTGCTCCGACGGATTGTAAGCACACGGTTTCAGGTACTGTTTCACTCCCCTCCCGGGGTACTTTTCACCTTTCCCTCACGGTACTGGTCCGCTATCGGTCATTAGGGAGTATTTAGGCTTATCAGGTGGTCCTGACAGATTCGCACGGGATTTCTCGGGCCCCGTGCTACTTGGGATACTTCACCAGGCGGTGCACAACATTTCGGTTACGGGGCTTACACCCTCTACGGCCGGCCTTTCAAGACCGTTCACCTATGCCTGCACTCTCACCCCACTGTCCCGGCAGAGACAGAACGGAAAGTCCCACAACCCCGACCATGCAACGCCCGCCGGCTATCACACATGGAACGGTTTAGCCTGATCCGCGTTCGCTCGCCACTACTGACGGAATCACTATTGTTTTCTCTTCCTGCGGGTACTGAGATGTTTCACTTCCCCGCGTTCCCTCCACGCACCCTATGTGTTCAGATGCGGGTCACCAGGCAGCTCGCGCCCCTGGCGGGGTTTCCCCATTCGGACACCCTGGGATCACAGTCCGGTTATCGACTCCCCCAGGCTTATCGCAGATTCCTACGTCCTTCTTCGGCTCCTAATGCCAAGGCATCCACCGTGTGCTCTTAAAAACTTGACCACAAAAGATCAAGGAGTAATTTTCGAGAGAACCATGAAAACCACCACCACCGCCCCGAAGGACAACAGCGACAGATCCAGGTTCATATTCTTGGAAATTGCTTCTTATAAAAGATGCTCGCGTCCACTATGTAGTTCTCAAACAACAACCCCGTACCACACACCCCACACACGCCCCCGCAAAGGGACCAACCGTGTGATCGGTGCAGCCAGGAAACCAGAAACAGCCGTCCCACACCCCGCAACCCGCGCACCCACCCCGAAGGGAAAAGCCACGCGGCCCGCAGGCCGTGGTCCTGTTGTCTCAGGACCCAACAGTGTGCCAAACACTAAACCGCTGATCACCCCTCCCGCACCGTTCCAGGACACTCTCAAGAGAGCATCCGTACTGGGTGCCGGTGAAGAACCGGCGGCCGCTATTTGTTGATATTCCACCCGTGAGCACCCGCCGCAGAACTAGCGTCTGCGCAACGGGCGTACTCCTGACAACCCCACCACACGGGCATGCGCCCGGCAGGGTGGTTGTAGGTGCTCCTTAGAAAGGAGGTGATCCAGCCGCACCTTCCGGTACGGCTACCTTGTTACGACTTAGTCCCAATCGCCAGTCCCACCTTCGACAGCTCCCTCCCACAAGGGGTTAGGCCACCGGCTTCGGGTGTTACCAACTTTCGTGACTTGACGGGCGGTGTGTACAAGGCCCGGGAACGTATTCACCGCAGCGTTGCTGATCTGCGATTACTAGCGACTCCGACTTCATGGGGTCGAGTTGCAGACCCC